>NZ_BCBQ01000082.1:0-30782 GCF_001320885.1 Pseudomonas sp. NBRC 111140 | reverse complement strand
CGAACCGTCGTTGTTGACCTTGAGCAGGATCTTCTCGAACTGCTCGGCGGTTTGCAGGCGGGTCTTGCCGATGATGGTGGCGTTCAGCTGGGTGCCCGGCATGGCCGGCAGGCCGCCGAGCTGGCCGGAGGACACCTGCACGTTCTGCGCGGCCACGGCGGTCTTGACGTCGACCGGGGTCAGCTGGAATTTGTTCAGCTTGGCCGGGTCGAGCCAGATACGCATGGCGTACTGTGCGCCGAACACCTGGAAGTCACCCACACCCGCTGTACGCGAGATCGGGTCCTGCATGTTGGAGACGATGTAGTTGGCCAAGTCATCCTTGGTCATGCTGCCGTCTTCGGACACCAGGCCGATCACCAGCAGGAAGTTCTTCACAGCCTTGGTGACGCGGATACCTTGCTGTTGCACTTCTTGTGGCAGCAGTGGGGTGGCCAGGTTCAGCTTGTTCTGTACCTGAACCTGGGCGGTGTCAGGGTTGGTGCCCTGTTCGAAGGTGGCGGTAATGGTCATGCTGCCGTCGGAGTTACTTTCCGACGACACATAACGCAGGTTGTCGATACCGTTGAGCTGCTGCTCGATCACCTGCACTACGGTGTCCTGCACGGTTTGCGCCGAGGCGCCCGGGTAGGTCACGGCGATGGCGATGGCCGGCGGTGCGATGCTGGGGTACTGGTTGATCGGCAACTTCAGGATCGACAAGGCCCCGACCAGCATGATCACCAAGGCGATCACCCAGGCGAAGATCGGGCGATCGATAAAGAACTTCGACATGGTTTACTCCGCTTTGGCGTCTGCTTTTGCCGCGTTGGCCTGATCAGGGCTGGCCGGCTTCTGGACGTTGGTGGCTTCGCTGACCTTCACCTCGACACCTGGGCGCACGTACTGCAGCCCTTCGGTAATCAGGCGGTCACCTGGGTTGAGGCCTTCTTCGATCAGCCAGTCGCTGCCCAGGGTACGGTTGGCCTTCAACTGACGCAGTTCGACCTTGTTTTCCTGGTTGACCACCAGTGCGGTCGGCGCGCCTTTCAGGTCGCGGGTCACGCCTTGTTGCGGCGCCAGAATGGCGTTGGCGTTGACCCCGGCCTTCAGCCGCGCATGCACGAACATGCCTGGCAGCAGGGTGTGGTCAGGGTTGGGGAACAGGGCGCGCAGGGTGACCGAACCGGTGGTTTCGTCGACCGCGACTTCGGAGAACTCCAGGCGACCTTCCTGCTTGAACAGGCTGCCGTCTTCCAGCACCAGCTGAACCGAGGCGGCGTTGTCGCCGGCCTTCTGCAACTGGCCGCTCTCCAGGTCACGGCGCAGCTTGAGCAGCTCGGCGGTGGACTGGGTAACGTCGACGTAGATCGGGTCGAGTTGCTGGATGGTGGCCATGGCGTTGGTCTGGCCGTTGCTCACCAGTGCACCTTCGGTGAACGAAGAACGACCGATACGGCCGCTGATCGGTGCCAGAACCTTGGTGTAGCGCAGGTCGATCTGGGCGCTCTTGAGCGAAGCCTCGGCCTGCAATCGTTTGGCATTGGCGTCGTCGTATTCCTGTTTGGAGACGGCTTGCTCGTCAATCAGCTGCTTGTAGCGCTCGGCCAGCGAGCGGGTAGCCTGCAGGTTGGCCTGGGCATTGGCCAGGGTGGCTTCGTACACGGCAGGGTCGATCTGGTACAGCTGCTGGCCTTCCTTGACGTCGCTGCCTTCCTTGAACAGGCGCTTGAGGATGATGCCGTTGACCTGCGGGCGCACCTCGGCGACGCGGTAGGCAGTGGTACGCCCCGGCAATTCCGAGGTCAGGGTGAAGGCTTGGGGCTGGATGGTCACGACGCCGACCTGAGGAGCCTGCGCCGCTGGCGCTGCTTCTTCTTTCTTGCAGCCACTGAGCAGGGTTGCCAGGGCGACGGCGGAAACCAGAGCGGTAACGGCTGGCTTGAATTGCATGAGGATCCTCGGGTCGCAGGAGCAGGGAGACGCTCAAGAGTAATGGAAGAGACTTGATCTGGAAAAATTGCTATCCGGTGGATAAATAGCTTGCTAAGGAATATACTTACATTCATGGTTGTTTGTAAATACCGCTGGGTTGTACTTGGGTACTGCCACAGCCCTTGATTAGCTCATCCGTGAGGCCCCCTGCAGAGGTGCCACCGGAGCGTTCCCCGCACGCGCTGCGCGTTCGGGCCAGATGAGGTTGTACTGCCATGGTCCGTCGAACCAAAGAAGAAGCCCAGGAAACCCGCGCCCAGATCATCGAGGCGGCGGAAAAGGCCTTCTACAAGCGCGGGGTTGCGCGAACCACACTGGCTGACATCGCCGAACTCGCGGGTGTGACGCGCGGGGCTATCTACTGGCACTTCAACAACAAGGCCGAGTTGGTGCAGGCGTTGCTCGACAGCCTGCACGAGACCCATGACCATTTGGCGCGGGCGAGCGAAAGCGAGGACGAACTCGACCCGCTTGGCTGCATGCGCAAGCTGCTGTTGCAAGTGTTCAACGAGCTGGTGCTCGATGCCCGAACCCGGCGTATCAATGAAATCCTGCATCACAAGTGCGAGTTCACCGATGACATGTGTGAAATTCGCCAGCAGCGCCAGGGTGCGGTGCTGGATTGCCACAAGGGCATCACCCTGGCGTTGGCCAATGCCGTACGCCGGGGCCAGTTGCCTGGCGAGCTGGATGTCGAGCGCGCGGCGGTGGCCATGTTCGCCTATGTCGATGGCCTGATCGGGCGCTGGCTGCTGCTGCCTGACAGTGTCGATCTGTTGGGTGATGTCGAAAAATGGGTCGACACCGGGCTGGATATGCTGCGCTTGAGCCCGGCGTTGCGCAAATGACACTTTGTTAAGGATTGTGAGGGAGTGTTTCCCCTTTGTGTTAAGAGGGGATTAACAGCGTGGCCGCCTTGCAGCCCCTGGGATATTAGTACCCGCGCAGTTGTCTGTCAGGCAACGCCAATGCGGCAAAAAGCCCCAGTACCGCAATCAGCGCGCTGCCCATCAGCAACTGCCGGAATGTCTCCAGCAAGCGTCCCTGTGTCACCAGGTCCACTTCACCGGCCTTCAGGCTCCCCAGCAACGGGTTACCCAGCAATTCGAAACCACCTTGGTGCAGCAGTGCCAGCAACAGGCTGGACATGCACGCCACGCCCATGGCCCCGCCCAGCGAGCGGAACAGGTTGGTGGTGCTGGTGGCCACGCCAATGTCCTTGCTGGCCACCGCGCTTTGCGTGCCCACCAGCGAGGTCGGAAACTGCAGCCCGCAAGCAATGCCGGTCAGCAGCATGAACAGTGCACTGAGCAACGTTGACTGCGGCGGCGTCAGTGCCATGGCGAAAATGGCCACTGGCATCAGCAGCGCACCGGCCAGGATCTGCGGCTTGTAGCGCCCGGTCCGGCTGGTCATGCGCCCGCCTGTAAAGGCCCCCATGGGCAACCCCATGGCCAGTGGCAGCAGGTGCAGGGCAGCGCTGTCGGCGCCGGCGCCAGTGATGCCCTGGTAGCGCAAGGGCATGAGCATGGTCAGGGAAATCGACTGGAAGCTGGCGAAGAAGATCACCCCCCAGCAAAGTACCGCCACCCGGTTGCCGAACAGCCCGAGCGGCAGCAGCGGCTCTGGGCAGCGGCGTTCGTGGGCGATGAACAACGCCAGGCCGAGTAGGGCGCAGGCGAACAGCGCCAGCACGGCCGGGTCGGCCCAGGCGTGGCCCTGGCCGACCAAGGTGATCCCCAGCAGCAGGCTGCCAAGGCCGAGGATCAACAGCACGGCGCCAAGGTAGTCGACCTGGGCCTCGCGACGCTGCACCGGCATGCCGGCGAGGGCGCGGCGTATGGCCCACAAGGCGACCAGCCCCAGCGGCAGGTTGATCCAGAATACCCAGCGCCACGACAAGTACTCGGTCAGCCAGCCGCCCAGCACTGGCCCGGCGACGCTGGCCACGGCGTACATGCTGCTGAAATAGCCCTGGTAGCGGCCGCGTTCACGCGGCGGTACGAAGTCGCCGATGATCGCCTGGCTCACCGAGACCATACCGCCCGCGCCAATGCCCTGGAGTACCCGGGCCAGCACCAACTGCTGCATGTCCTGGGCCATGGCACAGGCAATCGAGGCCAGGGTGAACAAGCTGATCCCGGTGAGGATCATCCGGCGCCGGCCGTAAAGGTCGCCCAGCTTGCCGTAGATTGGTACGGCCACGGTCATTGCCACCATGTACCCGGAGATCACCCAGGCCAGCAGGCCGACGTCGTTGAACTGGGCCGAGATGGCCGGCAGCGAGACGGCGACGATGGTCTGGTCCAGTGCGCCGAGGAAGATGGCCAGCATCAGGGCGGTGAGCACGTTGCGC
The DNA here is from genome assembly GCF_001320885.1 of Pseudomonas sp. NBRC 111140. Classification (NCBI taxonomy): domain Bacteria; kingdom Pseudomonadati; phylum Pseudomonadota; class Gammaproteobacteria; order Pseudomonadales; family Pseudomonadaceae; genus Pseudomonas; species Pseudomonas sp. NBRC 111140. The sequence goes on along the minus strand of NZ_BCBQ01000082.1, from coordinate 26,452 downwards.
AGGGTGGTGGGGGGCAGGGCAGCAGTCACGGGAATACCTTGTCTTGTCTATGCAAGCCTCTTTGTGGGCAAGCCCACTCCCATAGAGGCCCACGAATTGTAACCTGAGTTAGGTAGCTTCCTATGTACTATCTGCATCCCCTATGCCGAATCGGCATTGGCGCATTCATCCAGTGCTGCATGGCCGCGTGATATCGTTGGTATGCCACAGGGGCTGAAATCCGGGGCTTGCACCAGGTTGGTGCAACATTCTGCCGCAGGTTTTTCAGGCCGCTGTCTCCCACACCTTTTATTCCTCTGCCTGCATGTCGAGCATGACCGCCCAGATGGCGACGGTTGGAACAGGTCAGGTAGACCCGATTACAGGGGTCGGTAGTTACCGTTCAAATTTCAACTTAATTGCGGAGTGATCATGCCCAAGGCTTCCCATCAAGATCTGCGTTTTGCCTTCCGCGAGCTGCTCGCTTCAGGTTCCTGTTTCCACACGGCATCGGTGTTCGACCCGATGTCGGCACGCATTGCCGCAGACCTGGGCTTCGAGGTCGGTATCCTCGGTGGTTCCGTTGCATCCTTGCAGGTGCTGGCCGCACCGGACTTCGCCCTGATCACCCTCAGCGAGTTCGTCGAGCAGGCCACCCGTATCGGTCGGGTCGCGCAACTGCCGGTGCTGGCCGACGCTGACCACGGCTATGGCAATGCGCTGAACGTGATGCGCACGGTGATCGAACTGGAGCGCGCCGGTGTGGCCGCACTGACCATCGAAGACACGCTGCTGCCAGCGCAGTTCGGGCGCAAGTCCACCGACCTGATCCCGGTCGAAGAGGGCGTTGGCAAGATCCGTGCGGCCCTGGAGGCGCGGGTCGATTCGTCGCTGTCGATCATTGCCCGTACCAACGCTGGGGTACTCAGCACCGAAGAAATCATTGTGCGTACCCAGAGCTACCAGAAGGCCGGTGCCGATGCTATCTGCATGGTGGGGGTTAAGGACTTCGAACAGCTCGAGCAGATTGCCGAGCACTTGACTGTGCCGCTGATGCTGGTCACCTATGGCAACCCGAACCTGCGCGACGACGAGCGCCTGGCGCGCTTGGGCGTGCGCATTGTGGTCGATGGTCACGCGGCCTACTTTGCCGCGATCAAGGCCACCTACGATTGCTTGCGGCTGCAGCGTGGCCAGCAGAACAAGTCGGAAAACCTCAGTGCCACCGAACTCTCGCACACCTACACCCAGCCTGAAGATTACATCCGCTGGGCCAAGGAATACATGAGCGTCGAAGAGTGACCGGCAGGGCGCCGTCGACTCAACGGACGGCGCTCAAGGTTGCGGTGTGGGGCACGCAATGTGCCCGCTCGCAGCTGTTGGCGGCGCTAGGCTGGCTGCGCAGCAGCTCGACGCGCCAGCAGGCCGAGCCATACAGCCCTGCGACTGCGGTCAGGGCCATGACAACGGCGACTCTTCTTGATTTGATACCCATGGTGCTCACCTCCCATTACAGCGATAGGGGTGTACAGCATTAGTATAGATCCTGGTCCCACTCCGGCTCGTCCTTGAACCGCAGCACTAGAAAATCCAGCATGCTCCGCAAGGTTGCCGGCATGTGTTTGCGCGACGTGTACACCGCATTCAGGTTCAATTCACGCGGCCTCGCCTCGGGCAGCAGGCGCATCAGTTCGCCTCGGCGCAGGGCCTCGGCTGCCTGATAGGTCGGCAGCATGGCGATACCCGCGCCAGCCAGTGCTGCCTTCTGCAGGGTCATCGCCTCGTTGGCGCTGATGTTCCCCGCCACCGGCACGGCGACGTGCTGCCCGGCCACCTCGAAATGCCACAGGCTGTGGCCGAAGTAGGCGTGGGTCAGGCAGTTGTGTCGGCTCAGTTCCTCGACCCGTTGTGGCGTGCCGTGCTCGTGCAGGTAGGCCGGTGCCGCGCACACCACCGAGCGGCACACGCTCAGGCGCCGGGCGATCAGGTTGGGGTCCAGGTCGTTGCTGGTACGAATGGCCAGGTCGATGCGCTCGTCCACCAGGTTGACGGTGCGGTCGAGCATTTGCAGTTCCACCTTCACTCCAGGGTAACGCTGCACGTAGGCTGCTACGGCGTCTACCAACTGTGCTTGGCCGAATGAGGTACTGACGCTGATACGCAGTGCACCCTTTGGTGCGTCTTCCGGCTGCTGCACGGCGGCCTGCAGGTCGCCGGCCAGTTCCAGCAGTTGCCGGCAGCGGGGCAGGGTTTCCTGGCCGGCGGCCGTGAGGCTGAGCTTGCGCGTGGTGCGCTGCATCAGCCGCGCGCCAACCCAGTCCTCCAGCTCGGCCAGATAGCGCGACACTACCGGTCGCGACAATTGCAGATGATCCGCTGCCGCCGACTGGCTGCCCAGGTCGACGACGGTTACGAATACGCGCATGGCGTTCAGACGGTCCATGATTTGCCCGATTTCAGAAACAAACTATGTTCGAGCATCGCATTTTTTGTGATGGATTGGGCAACTAAGCTGTTGGGCATTGTTCAGCTGAAGGCGTTGCTCATGTCCCTGTTCTCTCCTTTGCGTGGCCTGCTGCTGGCCTGCGTTACCCTGGCCGGCCCGGTGCTGGCTACCGAGCCCTTGCAGCTGGAGGTCTACAACCCCGGGCACGAAGCGATATTCCCGGTCAGCTCGGTGATCGTCAGTGGTCAACATGACGCCGTGCTGGTCGATGCCCAGTTCGGCAAAGCCCAGGCCGAGCAGTTGGTGCAGCGCTTGCGAGCCGGTGGCAAGCACCTGACCAGCATCTACATCAGCCATGGCGACCCGGATTACTATTTCGGCCTGGATACCCTGACCCAGGCTTTCCCCGACGCCAAGGTGCTGGCTTCGGCCGCGACCGTTGCGCATATTCGGCAGACCATGGACGCCAAGCTGGCGTACTGGGGGGCGCAGATGGGGGCGGACAAGCCCGCGCGGCTGGTGCTGCCGCAAGTGCTCGAAGGCAACCGCCTGATGCTGGAAGGGCAGGCCTTGGACGTGGTTGGCCTTGACGGCCCACAGCCAGACCGCAGCTTTGTCTGGATCCCGTCGATCAAGGCGGTGGTCGGTGGGGTAGTGGTGTCCGAGCATATTCATGTGTGGATGGCCGATACCCAAACAGCCAAGTCGCATGCCGATTGGCTCGCCACCCTGGCGCGGATCGAAGCGCTGGCGCCGCGCACAGTCGTCCCGGGCCATTATCTGGGGGACAGCAGCCGTTCATTGCAAGCTGTGCGTTTCACTGCGAACTACATTCGTGATTTCGATGCCGAAACCGTCAAAACAAAAGATGCTGGCGCCTTGATCGAGGCCATGAAGCATCGTTACCCAGGCCTGGCCGATGAAAGCTCCCTGGAGCTTGGGGCCAAGGTCGCCAAGGGCGAGATGAAGTGGTAATTCCGTTCAACTGATGGAGAGTTTCCCATGAGCAAGATTGCAATCATCGGTGCCACTGGCCGCGCTGGCAGCCAGTTGCTGGAAGAGGCCCTGCGCCGTGGCCATAGTGTGCTGGCCATTGCCCGCGACCCTTCCCGTTTGCAGGGGCGTGACGGGGTGACCGTCAAAGCGCTGGATGCCAAGGATAGCGCGGCCCTGCAAGCGGCTGTCGAGGGTGTGGACGCGGTGTTGAGCGCGGCGCATTTTTCGACCATCGAGCCGCACGCGATCATCGAGCCAGTCAAGCGCGCCGGGGTCAAGCGGTTGCTGGTGGTGGGGGGGGCCGGCAGCCTGTTGTTGCCGTCGGGGCACCGGGTGATCGACAGCCCGGACTTCCCGGAAGCCTACAAGGCCGAGGCCACTGCCGGGGTGCGTTTTCTGGAGGCGTTGCAGCGCGAGCCAAACCTGGACTGGACCTTTCTCTCGCCGTCGGCGGAGTTCGTTGAAGGTGAGCGTAGCGGGCGCTACACGTTGGGTAAGGATCACCTGCTGATCGGTGCGGACGGCAAGAGCTGGATCACCTTTGCCGATTATGCGATTGCCATGCTCGACGAGCTGGAAAAGCCTGCGCATTCACGGCAGCGCTTCACAGTCGGTTACTGAGTCGCCTGCTTCGTGGGCACGCACGCTCCCACAGGTATTGCACAAATTCCAAGCCCTGTGCTGTACCTGTAGGAGCGTGCGTGCCTGTGTATGGGCCCTCACTGGCTAGCCTGGCGCTGCAGCCAATCCAGCAACTCCGTTAAACCCGGTGGCAAGCTTCTGGCCTGGCTTACCAGGTAATAACCTTTACCCGTCAGCACCTTCAGCGCAAACGGCATGCACAGCCGCCCCCCGCGCAAGTCATCGCCAATCAGCGACCAATCACCGATAGCCACGCCAGTCCCCTGCGAGGCCATGGCCATTGCCATGTCCAGCGTCTCGAAATGCTGCTTGGGCCCATGACTGGCCAGCGTCACACCTGCTGCCTGCAACCACAACCGCCAATCATGCTCATCTCGTGACGGGTGCAGCAGCATGTGCCGCGCCAGGTCTTCCACCTGCTGCAAGGGCAGCGGCCCTTGAAGCAGTGACGGTGCGCATACCGGTGTCAGTTGCTCATCGAACAACTTGCGCACGTGCAGCCCGTGGTTCGGTGCATCGCCATAGACCACCGCGGCGTCAAAGCCCTCGCGGCGAAAATCCACCCCATGCTGCACGGTGGTGGTGAGTTCGACCGGTATGTCCGGGCGCAGGGCTTGCCATTCCATCAGGCGTGGCAGTAGCCAGCGCATCACGCAGGTCGGCGCCTTGAGCTGCAAGGTCGTGCTGTGCTCGCCCACCTCGTGCACGCCTTGATCGATCAGCGCGAACACCTGCTGCACCCGAGGCAGCCAGTCCTGGCCTTCACGGGTCAGGCTCAAACCGCGGGCCTCGCGCTTGAACAGCGCATAACCCAGGTGCTCTTCGAGGGCTGCGATCTGCCGGCTGACGGCGCCCTGGGTGATGTGCAACTGTTGCCCTGCACGGGTGAAATTGCAGTGCTGGGCAGTGACCAGAAAGGTGTACAGGGCAGGCAGAGGCGGGAGGCGTTTCATTGCAGTAAGCCATGATCACAGGACATGGCTAGTATGTGTTTTTTTACATTGTGGGGATAGCCGTGGCTTGGGTCCAATAAGGGCATAACCCAACAAGATTCATGGTGAACCCCAATGGCAACCTGCGGTGAAGTACTGGTCAAACTCCTTGAAGGCTATGGTGTGGACCATGTCTTCGGCATTCCCGGTGTACATACCGTGGAGCTCTACCGTGGCCTGGCGGGTTCGTCCATTCGCCACATCACCCCGCGTCACGAGCAGGGGGCCGGGTTCATGGCTGACGGCTATGCGCGCACCCGTGGCAAACCCGGGGTGTGCTTCATCATCACCGGCCCTGGCATGACCAACATCACCACGGCCATGGGCCAGGCCTATGCCGATTCGATTCCGATGCTGGTAATTTCCAGCGTGCAGACCCGCGACCAGTTGGGCGGTGGCCGTGGCAAGCTGCATGAGCTGCCCAACCAGGCCGCGCTGGTAGCGGGCGTGGCTGCGTTTTCCCACACCTTGATGAGTGCCGCAGACTTGCCGCAGGTGCTGGCTCGAGCATTTGCCGTGTTCGACAGTGCCCGGCCGCGCCCGGTGCACATTGAGATACCGCTCGATGTACTGGTCGAACCGGCTGACTTCCTGTTGCCGGGCCGCCCGGTACGTGGCAGCCGGGCAGGAGCGGCTCCGCAGGCGGTGGCGCAGATGGCTGAACGCCTGGCCAGTGCACGTCGGCCGCTGATCCTTGCCGGTGGCGGGGCATTGGCTGCGGGGGCTGCGCTGGCACGCCTGGCTGAACACCTTCAGGCCCCGGTGGCGCTGACCATCAATGCCAAAGGCTTGCTGCCGGCCAGCCACCCGTTGCAGATCGGTTCGACCCAGTCGCTGCCGGCCACACGTGAGTTGGTGGCCGAGGCCGACGTGGTGCTGGCGATTGGCACCGAACTTGCCGAAACCGATTACGACGTGACTTTCAAGGGCGGTTTCGAGATCCCGGGCAGCCTGCTGCGCATCGATATCGACCCGGACCAGACGGTGCGCAACTACCTGCCGGAGCTGGCGCTGGTCGCCGATGCCGAGCTGGCCGCCGAAGCGTTGTTCGGTGCCTTGCAGGCCCAGCCGCAACCGGTGCACGAATGCACTTGGGGTGTGGCCCGCGTGGCCAAGCTGCGCCAGGCTCTGGCAGCAGATTGGGACCAGCCGACCTTGAGCCAGACGCGTTTGCTGAACGCCATTCTCGAACGCCTGCCCAATGCCATTCTGGTGGGCGATTCCACCCAACCGGTGTACACCGGCAACCTGACCCTGGACATGCATCAGCCACGTCGCTGGTTCAACGCCTCGACCGGTTACGGCACCCTGGGTTATGCACTGCCTGCGGCCATGGGCGCCTGGTTGGGCAGCGCCGAACAGGCCGACCAACGTGCGCCAGCGGTGTGCTTGATTGGTGATGGCGGCTTGCAGTTCACCCTGCCGGAGCTGGCCAGTGCGGTGGAGGCGCAGGTGCCGCTGGTCGTGCTGTTGTGGAATAACCAGGGGTACGAGGAGATCAAGAAGTACATGGTCAACCGGGCGATCGAGCCGGTAGGCGTGGATATCCATACCCCGGACTTCATCGGTGTGGCGCGGGCGTTGGGCGCGGCGGCGGAGCATGTGACGGATGTGGTGCAGCTGCAGGCAGCACTGGGGCTGGCGTTGAAGCGCAAGGGGCCGACCTTGATCCAGGTTGACCAGAACCAGTGGCAAGAAACAGTGCTGCGATGATGTAGCGCTTAACCTGTTACGGCCACTTCGCGGGGTTACCCGCGAAGTGGCCGTAACAGGATCAGCCCGACTTTAGCCAGCAGTAGCCCGCAACCTGGCCACATCCCGAATCGGTGGCGCGCCGTAAAGCCGGCTGTATTCACGGCTGAACTGCGACGGGCTTTCATACCCCACCCTATAGGCCGCCACCGCCGCCTCGAGCCCGTCGTTCAGCATGAGCCGCCGGGCCTCCTGCAGGCGCAACTGCTTCTGATACTGCAACGGGCTCATCGACGTCACGGCCTTGAAGCGGTGGTGCAAGGTCGAGGTGCTGAGGTTGACCTCACGGGCCAGGTCCTCGATACGCAGCGGCTGCTGGTAGTTGTTGTTAAGCCAGGTTATGGCTTGGCAAACCCGGTGGGTCTGGCTGTTGGCCAACGCGATTTCATACAGCCGGCAACCCTGCGGCCCACGCAGCAAACGGTAGAGAATCTCGCGGCGGAACAGCGGTGCCAACATCGCGATATCACGCGGTGTGTCCAGCAGGCGGATCAGCCGTAGCAGGGCGTCAAGCAACGCCGCATCAGTCCTTTCCACGTACAAGCCACGGCCCGAAGGTCTATTGGGTACCAGCATCGGTCCGCTCTCGGCGATCAGCTGGCTGATTTCGGCCGGGTCCAGGTCCATGCGCAGGCCCAGGCTGGGGTTCTCCGGGCTGGCATCGAGCTTCACGCCGCTTAGCGGCAAGGTCACCGAGACCACCATGTAATGCAGTGGGTCGTAGGCGTACTGCTCGTCGCCGAGAAACAGGCTTTTGCTGCCTTGGGCAAGGATGCACAGGGCGGGTTGCGCAAGGGTCGGCACCGAGCGCACGTTCTCGGTGTAGCGCACCAGGTACAGGTCATCGATGGCCGAGGCCGGGCCGTGGGGCTCGCCGGCGTGGCGGGTAATCAATTCGGCCAGTTCCAGGCGCTGCAGTTCCAGAGTGGGGTCGGTGGACGTGGCGGTGGTCATGATGGCTTTCCTCTACTGACCGACGCAGCATAGGTTTGGGCACAGACGGGCGCTAGTCGAAAGCTGCACGTCGATTGCCTGATCCTGCAGCGCTGCAGGATCAGGCAATCGACGTGCAGTATTGGCCTAACGCGCCGCGCGGGTGAGCCCCTAACCTTGGCAGCCTGGCTTTTCCGTCCGCCCGCTTCAAGGAGATTGTGCAATGACCCTAAAACAACCGGTCACCCATCTTGCTTTCATTCGTGCCAGCAGCGGGCGTTCTGCAGAGCTGGGCGCGCGCCTGCGTGACCTGCTCGAGCCCTCGTTGCGTGCGCCGGGTTGCCTGAGTTTCACCGTGCAGCGTTCGCAGGCTGATGCTGACCTGTGGCTGCTCAGTGGTAGCTGGCAGGACCAGCAGGCGATGAGTGGCTACTTTGCTTCGCCGACGCTGGAGGTGTTTGGTGAGCTGGTGCAGGCGCGTGTGGTCAGTAGCCTGGACTTGCATACCTTCGATTGAGGGTGGATGAGGTAAAGTGACGCACTTGTTCAACCAAGCGGATAGCGACATGGCACGTAGGGAATTTACTCATTTCGAAGCGGTTTCGGCGATGGTGCCGGTGGAGGGGGGGGGCTACAACGCGGCCATCGCGGTCAAGGCCCTGGGCATGGGCGGTGCACCACGCTTTCACAAGGTGCTCGACGGGCAGGTGTTCAAGGGCGCCGTGGCCGCCGACGAAGCGGCCACCGCCGAGCTGCAACGCCTGCAGGGCGTCAGCGAAGAGGGCGAGCTGGTCTGGTGATCAGGCTGGCGGCCGGGCCATCTTGAACAGATTGCCCAGTTCGAAATAGTCCGCCGGGCCACCGCCACGCAGGATCGGCTCGGCGGCAGCGGTATCGTAGATGCCGTTGTTCAACAGGTGCTCGGCAATGTGCACCGCCACGACTTCCCCGAGGATCAGCCAGCTAGGCACCAATGCCTGGTCGGCCCGCTTGAGCTGGACGATCTGGCTGACCTTGCACTCGAAGGCTACCGGGGTTTCGCCCACGCGCGGCACCTTGACGATGCTCGACGGTGCGGCAGTGAGGCCGCTCAGTTCAAATTCGCTCACATCGGCAGCAACTGGCGCGCAGCTCAGGTTCATTTGCTCGGCCAGTGGGCGGGTGGCCAGGTTCCAGACGAATTCACCGGTCTGCTCGATGTTGTTCAGGCTGTCTTTGCGCCCGACGCTGCAGAAACCGATGATCGGCGGGATGTAGTTGAAGGCGTTGAAGAAGCTGTATGGCGCCAGGTTCAGGCGACCGTCGCGGTCTTGAGAGGAGATCCAGCCGATAGGGCGGGGACCGACGATGGCATTGAACGGGTCGTGGGGCAGGCCGTGGCCTTTGGCGGGTTCGTAGTAATACATCTGTGCTGGGCTTGCTGGCCCTACCTCCTGGTGGACAAGGTGCCTAGTGTGCCAAGCCTGAGCTCGCCTGCAAATGATCAAGCCCGGCTAAAGCCGGGCTGGGTGCTCGCATCAGGGATCAGCTGATGCGGTGGGCGTTGGTGCGGTCGAAGCCATCTTCGGCGAAGCGTTGGCCGCCGGTGCGGTCGAAGCCGTCTTCGGCGAAGCGTTGGCCGCCGGTGCGGTCGAAGCCATCTTCGGCGAAGCGTTGGCCGCCGGTGCGGTCGAAGCCGTCTTCGGCGAAGCGTTGGCCGCCGGTGCGGTCAAAGCCGTCTTCAACGTAACTAGCGGATTGAGTCTGGGCTGCGGCGAAGGTGTGGGCGTTGGTGCGATCGAAGCCATCTTCGGCAAAGGCGCCCGTTGCGAGAACCGAGAGGGCCAGGGTGAGGATCAGTTTGTTTTTCATGGTCGTTGCTCCAGGGGTTCGTGAGTTGTTTGTTTCTATGGGTTAAATGCTACGCCTATTAATTAGATTAAAAAGCGCAAAAAATAGCGGTTAAAAATCTAATAAATAGATATATATGGGTGCGCATACCATCAATCAGGCAGCAGCCTGGCCCAAGGTACGTCGGTGCTTGCACCAACGTTCTGCCAGCCATTGCAGCTTGATGAGGTGGAATTAATAGGGCGTTAAGAAGGAAAAATCTGAAGCAGATGGCCGATGAACGTATTTTTCATCTATCACCAACCGATTTTTCAGACGCTGCTCAGCACCATCGCCGCACCTAAAACTGGAGCGGCACAACAATGAACAAACTCCCGCAAATCACCTTGGCCTTCTGGGTCATGAAGATCTGCGCTACCACCCTGGGTGAAACAGCAGGCGACTTGCTGTCGATGACCCTGAACATCGGCTATGCACTTAGCTCGCTGCTGCTGATCAGCGTGTTTCTGCTGACGTTGCTGGGCCAGTTGTACTCGCGCCGCTATCACCCGATGCTGTACTGGTTGGTTATTCTCTCCACCAGTACCGCTGGCACCACCATGTCCGATTTCATGGACCGTACCCTGGGGCTGGGTTATGCCACGGGTTCGGCGCTGCTCATCGGCATCCTGTTACTGACCTTCCTGGTCTGGCGTCTGAGTGGCAACCCGCTGGATGTCACCCGTATCAAGAACCGCACGGGCGAGCTGTTCTACTGGGTGGCAATCCTGTTTTCCAACACCCTCGGCACCGCGCTGGGCGATTACCTGGCCGATGACTCGGGGCTGGGCTTTGCCGGTGGCGCACTGTTGATTGGGAGTGCCATTGCATTGGTGGTGGTGGCTCGATATTGGACCCGCATCCCAGGCGTTGTGTTGTTCTGGGTCGCGTTCGTGCTCACCCGGCCGTTTGGCGCCACCTTGGGTGACTTCCTGACCAAGCCGCATGAGAAGGGCGGCCTGGACTTTGGCACGGTCGGCTCTTCGGCAGTGCTGGGCGGGGTGCTGCTGGTGCTGGTGCTGATGGCCAACTGGTACCAGCGCCGTGAACCGCGTCAGGCGTTGGAGGTGTCTTGAATCGGCTCATCAGGGGCTTTGGAGGTATGGCTTGATGTTTGCGGTGTTGCTGAAATCGAGCGCCGCGCGCGGCGCTCGATCTCGAAGGCGATAAACCTGTTTTGACAAGCACTTGGCAGCCGAGATGCTTTATCAGAGCGGGCATAAAAAAGGGGCGCCCCATACAATGGTGCGCCCCTTTCAGTATTACCAGGCCTGCGTCAATCAGTAGTAATTCGCGAGTGTTGCTTGGTGTCCTTCATGGTTGCGTAAACCAGCAGCGAGCAAGCGATGCAGGCGGTAACGTACCAGTAGAAGCCGCTTTCCATGCCGACGCTCTTGAACCACAGGGCCACGTACTCAGCGGTACCGCCGAAGATCGACACGGTCAGCGCATATGGCAGGCCTACGCCCAGTGCGCGAATTTCAGTTGGGAACAGCTCGGCCTTGACCACGGCGTTGATCGAGGTGTAGCCGCTGACGATGATCAAAGCAGCCATGATCAGGAAGAACGCGCCCCACCAGGTTTGGATGGTGTGCAGGGTGCTGAGGATCGGTACGGTGAACAGGGTGCCGAGCACACCGAAGGCGATCAGGATCGGACGTCGGCCGATCTTGTCGGACAGCCCGCCGATCACCGGCTGCAGGCACATGAACAGGAACAGCGTGGCGGCCGAGATGGTGGTCGAGTCGCTGATGCTCATGCCCACGGTGTTGACCAGGTACTTCTGCATGTAGGTGGTGTAGGTGTAGAAGGCCAGGGTGCCGCCCATGGTCAGGCCGACCACTGTCATCAGCTCCTTGGGGTGACGCAGTAGGGTGCGCATCAGGCTTTCCTTGGCCTTTTCCTTCTTGGTGAACGATGCGGTTTCTTCCATGCCGCGACGCAGGTACAGGGCCACTACGGCGCACAGCGCACCGATCACGAACGGCACGCGCCAGCCCCAGGCATACAGCTGCTCGGTGGTCAGGGTCTGCTGCAGGACGATCAATACCGCCAGGGCGATGAGCTGGCCGGAGATCAGGGTCACGTACTGGAAGCTGGAGAAGAAGCCACGGCGTTCCTTGCTGGCCATTTCGCTGAGGTAGGTGGCCGAGGTGCCGTATTCACCACCTACCGACAGGCCCTGCAGCAGGCGTGCGATGACCAGCAGGATAGGCGCGGCGACGCCGATGGTTTCGTAACCCGGGGTCAGGGCGATGACCAACGAGCCTGCGCACATCAGCAGTACCGAAGCCATGAGCGCGGCCTTGCGGCCCTTGCGGTCGGCGTACAGGCCCATCAGCCAGCCGCCGATCGGGCGCATCAGAAAGCCCACGGCGAAGATCGCGGCGGTGTTGAGCAGTTGTGCGGTGGAGTCGCCGGCCGGGAAGAAGGCCTTGGCGAAGTACAGCGAGAACGCGGCGTAGACGTACCAGTCGTACCATTCGACCATGTTGCCGATGGACCCGCTGAAAATCGACTTCAGGCGGCTGGCGGTGGTTTTTTCTGCGGCAGGCGCGGTGGCCGCCCCGGCGGGCAGGGAGGTGGCGTTATCCATCAGGGATACCTTCTCGTTGTTTTTGTGGAGCGCGCCGTGGCGCAGCTTGCACAGGTGATTGCAGAAGGTGTGCCAAATGGGTGCAGGCTGATTCATTTGAGGGCGTAGTCTGCCCAGACCCCGCATGTTAGTGGCCTTGTAGGAGCGGCCTTGCGTCGCGATGGGCTGCAAAGCAGCCCCAAGATCGCCGAAAAGTAAGCGGATGTTTGCTTATTAGTCATTACCAATAAGCGGATTTCCGCTCATTCGCGCCCGACAAAATCCTCACGTACCAACCCATGCCGCTGCATCTTCTCGTTCAGTGTGCGCCGCGGCAGCTGCAACGCCTCCATCACTGCATTGATCGCCCCACCATGCTGGCGCAACGCCGCGCGTAGGCATTGCGCCTCGAACGCTTCCATTTGCTCGCCCAGCGATTGCCCGGCAGGCGCCACCTCGATGTTCGGCGAACCCAAACCCAATGCATGCCGCTCCGCCGCATTGGCCAGTTCACGCACATTGCCCGGCCAGTCATGCGACAGCAGTTGCGCCAGCTGTGCTCCCGACGGCGGCGGCGCGGCACGCCCAAGCTTTTCGCTTGCTGCACGGGCAAAGTGGTCGAACAGCAGCGCGATGTCCTCACGCCGTTCACGCAATGGTGCCAGGCGCAGCTCGGCCACGTTCAAGCGGTAGGCCAGGTCTTCGCGAAAGCGCCCGGCACGGGCTTCGTCGAGCAGGTCGGGCTTGGTCGCGGCAATGATTCGCAAGTCGACGCTGATGCTCTGGTTGGCCCCCAGGCGCTCCACCTTCTGTTCCTGAATCACCCGTAGCAGCTTGGCCTGCTGCGCCAGTGGCATGCTCTCGATTTCGTCAAGGAACACCGTGCCACCGTTGGCGTACTCCAGCTTGCCGATGCGCTTGCCCTGGGCGCCGGTAAAGGCGCCGCTCTCGTGACCGAACAGCTCGGCCTCGAACAGCGACTCTGGGATTGCTGCACAGTTGAGGGCAACGAACGGCTTGTCGGCGCGCGGGCCAAAATCGTGCAGGCAGCGGGCGACACGCTCCTTGCCACTGCCGGTTTCACCACGAATCAGCACATTGACCGGCAGGCTGGCCAGCTCCAGCACTTGCCGGCGCAGTTGCTGCAGGCCTTGGGACATGCCAAGCAGCGTCCCCTCCAGGCGTGACTTGAGGTCGGCCTGCTCGTGCAACCGGCGGTTCTCCAGCACCAGCTGGCGCTTCTCCAGGGCTCGGCGCAGGCTGCCCAGCAAGTGTTGCGGGGTAAAGGGTTTTTCAAGGAAGTCATAGGCCCCGTTGCGCATGGCTTCTACCGCCATGGGCACATCACCGTGGCCGGTGAGCAAAATCACGGGCAGGTCGGGGTCATCCGCCTGCAGGCGTTCGAGCAATTGCAGGCCATCCATGCCCGGCATGCGGACATCGCTGATGATCACCCCGGGAAAGTGCCGCGGCAGGTGTGCCAGGCACTCTTCGGCGCGGGCGAACAACTGCACGCTGAAGCCGGATAGGCTCAGCCATTGCTCGACAGCCGTGCGGATACTGGCTTCATCATCGACGACGATCACCGAATTCAACATACAGGCTCCAGGTCACGGGGCAGGGTAAGGCTCAGGCGCGCGCCGCCGGGCAGGTTTTCGGCCTGTAGCTGGCCACCGGCCTCGTGCACGATGCCATAGGAAATGGCCAGGCCCAGCCCCAGCCCTTCACCCACTGGCTTGGTGGTGAAGAATGGGTCGAAGACCTTGGCCAGGTCGGCTTCGGCAATGCCGCCACCGGAGTCGAGCACGCTAAGGCGCCACAGCTCGCCGTCGGGCTCGATGCGGATTTCCAGGCGTTTGTAGCGCTTGTCGGCCATGGCGTCGAGGGCATTGCGCAGCAGGTTGATCAGTACCTGCTCCAGGCGGATGGCATCGCCACGTACCCAGGCCGGGCGTGCCAGGTACAGGGCCACCTCTACTTCTTCGCTGCGAATGCGCGCTTCGAGCAGGTGCAAGGCCTGGTCGACCACGGTGGCCAGGTCGAGGCGCTCGCGCAGGCCCACCGGGCTGTTGCGGGCGAAGGTTTTCAGGTGGCTGGTAAGCGCTGCCATGCGTGTGAGCATTTGTTCCAGCGGCTCCAGCGCCTGCCGCGCTTCGTCATGGCGGCCATGGTCAAGCAGCAGGCGCAGGGTTTCCAGCTGCATGCGTTGGGTGGTCAGCGGTTGGTTTATTTCGTGGGCCATGGCCGCCGACATCTGCCCGAGCGCGGCCAGTTTGGCGGATTGCACCAGGCCTTCCTGGGCGGTACGCAGCTCGCGCGTGCGCTCCTCGACCTGGCGCTTGAGCTCTTGTCGGCTGCGCTGGCGCAGGCGGGCCAGGCGCAGGCGCTGGCTGACGAACAGCGCAGCGAACACCAGGCTCAGCCAGACGGCGGCGGCGCCGAGGGCGGCATTGCGGCCATCGGCGGCGACCTGCGGTTTGCGCAGCAGGTGCAACGTCCAGTTTTCGCCTTCCAGCGGCAGGCTCTCCCACAAGTACTCGGCGCTGCCCTCCGGGCCTTGCACGCGGCTAAGGGTGCTGTTGGCGGCAAAGCGCGTCAGCACCTGATGTTGCAGCGGCACCAACGGTTGCTTGTCGTACTGGCGGGTTTCGGCCAGTTCGGCCCGGTCGGCGCCACTGAGCGGCTGCAGCTCGCGGTAGCGCCAGCCGTCCTGGTTGGCAATGAAGGTAATGCCGCGGGCGTCGCTGACCAGCAGGGTATCGCTGCCCTGGCGCCATTCGCGTTCCAGCTCGGGGAACTCCAGTTTCACCACCATGGCGCCGAGGAAGCGGCCATGCTCATCGTTGACCGCGCTGGCGAGGAAGTAACCCGGCACGCCACTGGTCACCCCCACGGCGTAGAAGCGGCCGCTGCCCTGGCTGCGGGTTTGCTTGAAGTAGGGCCGGAAGCCGTAGTTGGAACCCACGTAGCTGCTGGGCAGCCGCCAGTTGCTGGCGGCAATGGCCAGGCCGGTGCGGTCGAGCAGTTCGAGGGTGGAGGAATTGGCGGCGCCGTTGATGCGTTCGAGCTTGTGGTTCAGGGCGTCCTGTACGTGTTCGGTGACCGGACCGCGCAACGCGGCGATCAGCTCCGGGTCCAGCGCCAGCACGGCGGGCAGGGCGCGGTAGCGGTCGATCAGGGTGTGCAGGGCGTTGGCGTACAGGCCCAACTGCTGGCTGGCACGCTGGGCGTCGTCTTCCATGGCCTGGCGCTTGGCCTGGTGCATGGCCCAGCCGGCACTGAGGGCGGTACCCAGCACGATCAGCAGGGTGATCAGCCCCAGACGCAGGGCGCGAAAGGAAAAGGGCATGGGGGCGGATCCGGATGATTGGGATGTCGGGGCCAGCCCTTTCGCGGGGAAGCCCGCGAAAGGGCCGGTACAGGCGACCTTTCAGTTACAGCAGCTCGAAACTCTGTTGCTGCACCGCCTGGGAATCCAGCCCGACCTGGACATTGAATTCCCCGGGCTCGGCAACCCGCTGTAGCTGGCCATTGTAGAACTTCAGGTCGTCCTCGCTGATGCTGAAGGTCAATGTGCGCGTCTCGCCAGGCTTGAGCATAAGCTTCTGGAAGTTTTTCAGCTCCTTCACCGGGCGGCTCATCGAGGCGGACACATCCTGCAGGTACAGCTGCACCACCGTCTCGCCTGCCACCTTGCCGGTGTTCTTGACCGTTACCTTGGCTTCCAGCGTATCGCCGCGCTTGAGGTCTTTGCTCGACAGCGCCAGGCCCGACAACTCGAAGCTGCTGTAGCTCAGGCCATAGCCGAACGGGTACAGCGGCCCGTTGGGCTCTTCGAAGTACTGCGAGGTGTAGTTGCCCGGCTTGCCCGGCGTGAATGGCCGGCCGATACGGGTGTGGTTGTAGTACATCGGGATTTGCCCGACCGAGCGCGGGAAGGTGATGGCCAGCTTGCCAGAGGGGTTGTAATCGCCAAACAGTACGTCGGCGATGGCATTGCCGCCTTCGGTGCCGGCGAACCAGGTTTCGAGGATCGCGTCGGCCTGCTCGCGTTCCCAGCTGATCGACAGCGGGCGGCCGTTCATCAGCACCAGCACCAGTGGTTTACCGGTTGCCTTGAGGGCCTTGATCAGCTCGCGCTGGCTGGCCGGGATTTCCAGGGTGGTACGGCTCGACGACTCGTGGGACATGCCGCGCGACTCGCCGACCACTGCCACGATCACATCGGACTGCTTGGCCGCCTTGACCGCTTCATCGATCAGCACCGCAGGCGGACGTGGGTCGTCGACGATTTCCGGGGCATCGAAGTTGAGGAAGTTCAGGTAATCGAGGATCGCCTTGTCGCCTGTGACGTTGGAGCCTTTGGCATAGACCAGCTTGGCCTTGCCCTCCATGGCACGGCGCAAGCCTTCGCGAACGGTTACCGAGTGCACGGGTTTTCCGTCGGCGGCCCAGCTGCCCATCATGTCGATCGGGGCATCGGCCAGCGGGCCGACCAAGGCAATGGTGCCGGCTTTTTTCAGTGGCAGGGTCTGGTTGCGGTTTTCCAGCAGCACCAGGCTGCGGCGGGCCACGTCACGCGCGGCTTCGCGGTGCAGGCGGTCGTTGCCGTAGTAGTCTTTCAGGTCGGTTTCGGCCTTGCCGATACGCACGTATGGGTCTTTGAACAGGCCCATGTCGTACTTGGCACCCAGCACTTCACGCACCGCCTGGTCCAGCTCGCGCTGGGTCACTTCGCCGGACTTCAGCAAGCCCGGCAGCTCTTCGTCGTACAGGGTGTCGTTCATGCTCATGTCGATGCCGGCCTTGATCGCCAGCTTGGCGGCTTCACGGCCGTCGCGGGCGACGCCGTGGCGGATCAACTCCTGGATTGCACCGTGGTCGCTGATGGTCACGCCCTTGAAGCCCCACTCCTTGCGCAGCAGGTCGTTCATCAGCCAGGTGTTGGAGGTGGCCGGCACGCCATTGATCGAGTTCAGCGCCACCATTACCCCGCCGGCACCCGCATCGAGTGCGGCGCGATAGGGCGGCAGGTAGTCGTTGTACATTTTCGGCAGGCTCATATCGACTGTGTTGTAGTCGCGCCCGCCTTCCACCGCGCCATACAGGGCGAAGTGCTTGACGATGGCCATGATGCTGTCGGGGTTGGCCGGGCTGCTGCCCTGGAACGAGCGCACCATCACCTGGCCGATTTTCGAGGTCAGGTAGGTGTCTTCGCCGAAGCCTTCACTGGTGCGGCCCCAGCGCGGGTCACGGGCGATATCGACCATCGGTGCGAAGGTCATGTCCAAGGCGTCGGCCGAGGCTTCGATAGCGGCGGTGCGACCGACCTTGGCAACCGCGTCCATGTCCCAGGTGGCAGCCATGCCCAGGCCGATCGGGAAGATGGTGCGTTCGCCGTGGATGGTGTCGTAGGCGAAGAACATCGGGATCTTCAGGCGACTGCGCATGGCGGCGTCTTGCATCGGCCTGTTTTCCGGGGCGGTGCGTGAGTTGAAAGTGCCACCGATGCGGCCGGCGGCGATTTCCTCGCGAATCTTGTCGTGGGGCATTTCTGGACCGATGCTGATCAGGCGCAACTGGCCGATTTTCTCGGCTTCGGTCATCTGGCTGATCAGATGGTCGATGAATGCCTGCTTGTCCTGCAGGGGCGGGGCGGTGGGGGCGGCGAGGGCCGCCTGACTGGCAAGGCCCATGGCCAGGCCCAGCAAAGACAGTTTCATCATCAATTCCGTTGTGGGGCCTCTGCCGTATCCACGGTGATACGTGCGCGACCGAAGTTTTCAGGCGGCTATTGTTGTACGATTTGCAGGCATTTCTTCCAGCGGCGGATTATGCCTGAATATGTCGCTAGCGGATGAAGCCCCGAATGCCGGGACAACAACTATAAGAACGCTCAAGAGACCGACGGCATGACCCCTTTCGATGAATACCATCAGCGGCAGATTGCCGAAGCCATTGCCCGTGCCGAACGGCGTACCGATGCCGAACTGGTGACGGTGCTGGCCCGCCGTGCCGACGACTACGCCTATTGGCCTTTGTTCTGGGCCGCCGTACTGGCGCTGGCCGTGCCTGGGCTGTTGCACTGGCTGCTGGGCTGGCCTGGCGTGCGAGGCTTGCTGGTGGCCAATGTGTTGCTGTTCGTCGGCCTGTGCCTGCTGCTGCGCAACCCACGCCTGGCCGGCTGGCTGATCCCTCGGGGCCTGCGCCGCCGGCGTGCCTCGCGCCTGGCCCGGCAGCAGTTTCGCGAGCAGAACCTGCAGCGCACTGCAGGCGCCACGGGCGTGCTGATCTTTGTCAGCGAAGCGGAGCGGCATGTGGAGATTTTGGTCGACCGTGGTATCGAGCATTACCTGGATACCACCGCCCGCGCGGCCATCGTGGCCCGCTTTGCCGAGCAGGTGCGCCAGGGCCGGACCTTGCAGGGCTTTGTCGAGTGCATCGAGGCCTGCGGCGAGTTATTGAGCGAGCACGTGCCGCCAACCCATGCCCGTAACGAGTTGCCCAACCGCCTGGTGATTCTCGATTGAGTCGGAAGCCGGCAGCATAGGGTGTAGAATGCGCTTCCCGCTATTCGAGGCACCGTTTCTCCATGTCCGCCAGTACTTCCGCCCCCTGTGCGCCAGATGCGCGCACCCAGTTTCTCGACCTGCTGAACGCCGCCTTGCACGGCAACACCCTGGTCAAGCTGGTGCTGGCGCGCCATGTCGGTGCCGACCAGACCTTGCAACGGATCATTGCCAAGCCGCTGCAGGTCAAGGGCCAGCCATGCCTGTCGCTGGTCTACCGCCACCAGACACGCGACATCACCCGCAACCTGCCGCTGGAGCAGGCCCAGGTGCTGATCGCCGAGCTGCTGCCGGACAGCTTTCGCAATGCCCACCTGTTCGACGCTGACGGCGAAGTGCAGCTGACATTCAGCAAGAAGGGCAAACCGATGCTTCAGCGTCACGGTGCACAAGCACCGCGCGAGGCCGTCGCAGGCAGCGGCCACGACCGCGAGAAAAAGCGCTACCTGGAGCTGTCGCGGCCGTTCCTGCGCGACCTTGGCGTGACCGACGCACAAGGCGCATTGATCCCGTCCATGTCGCGCAAGTGGAAGCAGATCAACAAGTTCATCGAGGTCTTCGACCACGCCCTGGCCAGCGCGCCGGTGCCGGCGCAGCAGGCGCTGCGGGTCGCCGACTTCGG
The DNA here is from genome assembly GCF_001320885.1 of Pseudomonas sp. NBRC 111140. Classification (NCBI taxonomy): domain Bacteria; kingdom Pseudomonadati; phylum Pseudomonadota; class Gammaproteobacteria; order Pseudomonadales; family Pseudomonadaceae; genus Pseudomonas; species Pseudomonas sp. NBRC 111140. Next base: position 7,077 of record NZ_BCBQ01000082.1, on the reverse strand, counting down.
TTCGGGCAAGGGTTACCTGACCTTCGCCATGCATGACTACCTGCGCAACAGCCTGGGCCGCGATGCACAGGTGACTGGCGTGGAGTTGCGCCAGGACATGGTCGACCTGTGCAACGCCGCCGCCTCGCGCCTTGAGCACCCAGGGCTGGAGTTCCAGTGCGGTGACGTGCGCAGCGTAGTGCCTGCGGCCATTGAGGTGATGATCGCCCTGCATGCCTGCGACATCGCCACCGACTACGCCATTCACACCGGCATCCGCTGCAACGCTGCGATCATCATGTGTTCGCCGTGCTGCCACAAACAGATCCGTCCGCAACTGCACAGCCCAGGGTTGCTGCAACCGATGCTGCAGTACGGCCTGCACTTGGGCCAGCAGGCCGAAATGCTCACCGACAGCCTGCGCGCGCTGTACCTGGAAGCCTGCGGCTATGAAACCAAGGTGTTCGAGTTCATCTCGCTGGAGCACACCAACAAGAACAAGATGATTCTTGCGGTGAAGCGGCGGCAGGCGGTGGACAACGGCGCGCTGCTGGAGAAGATCGCCCAGCTCAAGGCGTTCTACGGGGTGCAGGAGCATTGCCTGGAGACGTTGTTGCGGGCGGATGGGTTGCTCTGACGGCCACCCACCTGCAGGTCTGTGGAGGACGTGTCAGCGTCGAGCAGAGGGTGGCTCGATCGCCAATGTCGCCTGCCCCAGCGGATGCGTACTGGCATCAAAGAAGTGCAGCGTGGTACCCACCAAGTCGGCGAACCGATCCACGAAATGCTGCTTCTGGTTGATCACCGAAGCCTCGCTCAACGGCCGGATAGCAATCGAAAGCTGCTTCGGCCGAGCCAGGCGAATGGCGTCGAGCAGGTGCTGGTCACTGCTGTCCAGATGCTGCCCGAACAGGCATAGCCCCTGGCTTTCCCGTGCCAGCTGCCCCAGGCACCAGCTCAGGTAGTCCGAGTGGCGGATGGCACGCAGTTTCTCGTCGCTGCGGTCTTCGTTGACGAACAGCGGTACTTCACCTGGGATGTTCACGGCAAACCCATCGAGCAGCTCGGCGCTTTCGGCGCTGCGTTGGCGGGTGGTGCCGTCGGGCAGCTTGAGCAGGTGCAGGCCGCCATGCAGGTGCAGCACGCGGGTGCCTTCGCTGCGGGTGCGGCGCACGTCGAAGTAGCCTTGCTCGTCGAACAGTTCGGCGAAGCCCTGCGGGGCGTATTGCACGGCCCACGGCAGCAGCAGGTCGTAGTTGCTGGTGTAGACGCTGCGGTAGCCGCGCAGGGCCTGGTTGAGCGCGGCCAGGGTGGTGACAGGCATCAGTGGCCAGGGCAGGTGCACGGTACGCACGGCGTGGATCAGCGCTTCCTTGATCGAGTAGTAGCGGTTCAGCGGCGCGGTGGAGTTGATGGCCAGTGCGGCGTTGGCGCGTACTGTGATGTTGAGGGTGCTGAGTACGGGCTCGAACAGCTCCGTGCCCAAGGATTTGAACAATGCCTGGTCGCTGACCGCCAGGCCTTTCTTGCGGCCGGCGCGTTGCGCTTCCTCGAACAGCGAGAAGTAGCCGAACGGTTTCCACACTGCGCGGCTGGCGCCGTTGCCCAGCAGCAGGGCGTCGCAGGGGTGGCGGGCGGCGAGTGCTGGCCAGGAGGTGAGGGTGGCGTCGAGTGCAGGCATGCTGGGGTCCGTTGGGTGGAGCGGGGAACGGGGCGACTTTAGCATGTCGAGCGAGGTTCTCGAGAGCCGCTGTCCAGTTCCCGTCAGCGCTGTTCAGCTGTTTGCACACTTCGATTTCTGTTGCGCCAAACCCGATACGCCCGAATGCCTGCCCGCACCGAGCCGAACAGCAGTTTGTCTTCCATCTCCCGCGCCATCCCCGAGCGCACCAGCATGCGCAGGAAGGTACCCCGCGCGCGCGCGATGGCGAAGAAAATGCCCTGGGCGGCCAAGGTGTCGCGCACTTCGCGCAGGGCGGCGATGCCGCTGACATCGATGCTGGTGACGGCTTCGGCATCGAACAGCACGGCCTTTGGCTGGTTTTGGCTTTGCACGGCTTCTAGCAGGCGCATCTTGAAGTAGTCGGCGTTGAAGAACAGGATGGCGTCGTCGAAGCGGTACACCACCAGGCCAGGCACGGTGCGCGCGTCCTTGAATTTGCGGATGTCGACCTGGCCTTCGGTGCCCGGCAGCCAACCCAGCACGGCATCGGTGGGCTGATAGATGCTGTAGAGCAGGCGCAGGATCGCCAGGGTCACGGCAAACACGATGCCGGGCAGCACGCCCAGGCCCAGCACTCCCGCCGTGGTCAGCAGGCACAGCCAGAACTCGAAGCGGCTTAGGCGTCGGATACGCCCCAGCGACTTGATGTCGATCAGCCCCCAGCCGGCCATCAGCAGCACGGCGCCCAGCGCCGCTTGCGGGATCCACGCCATGGGCGCGGTGAAGAACAGCAGGATCAGGGCAATCACCAGTGCAGCGATGATGCCCACCAGCTGGCTTTTGCCACCGACCATGTCGTTGACCGCCGTGCGCGAGTCGGCGCCGCTGATGGCAAAGCCCTGGGAAATACCGGCCGCCAGGTTACTCACACCCAGGGCGACGAATTCGTGGTTGGCATTGATCGCATAGCCATGCCGGGCGGCAAAGCTGCGTGCAGTGAGCATGGCGCTGCAGAAACTGACGGTTGCGATACCCAAGGCATCGCGCAGCAGGCTTTTCATTTCCGCCAGGTTGCTGTGCGGCCAGGCCAGTTTCGGGATGCCGGCAGGCACCGGACCGAGGATGGCAACGCCAAGGCGGTCAAGGCCGAACAGGCCGACCAGCAGCATGAACAGCGCCACCACCGTGAGGGCTGCAGGCAGGCGCGGGTAGCGACGTGGCAGCCAGATCAGCAAGCCCAGGGCGGCCAGGCCGATGATCAATGTTACCCAGTGGATTTCGCCCAGGCGCTGGAAGAAGTTGATCAGGCTGAGGATGAAGCCGTCGCCCTCGATCTTGAACCCCACTACCTTGGACAACTGGCCGGCGATCAGGCTGAGGCCGATACCGTTGAGGTAGCCGATCAGGATTGGCCGCGAGAAGAAGCTGGCGATGAAACCGGCCCGCGCCAAGCCTGCGGCGATCAACATCACCCCGACCAGCACCGTGACGATAACTGACAGCTCGGCAATCCGCTGCGGGTCGCCCATGGCCAGCGGCGCCACGGCGCCGGCAATCATCGCGCAGGTAGCGGCGTCGGGGCCGACCATCAATTGGCGTGAGCTGCCGATCAGCGCGTAGACCATCATCGGCAGCACACAGGCGTAAAGGCCATATTGCGGTGGCAGGCCGACGATCTGTGCGTAGGCGATGGCAATGGGGATCTGGATCGCGGCTACCGACAGGCCAGCTTGCATGTCGGCGTGGAACCATTCGCGACGGTAGTGCAGCAGGTTGGCAAGGCCTGGTAACCAGCGGGAGAGAAACATGCGTTGTCCTTTCGAAGTGTTCCACCAATCCATTGAGCATATCCGCCAAAAGCCGTTTCGCTTGCACGCGCATGCGCCCGCTGCGCATTGAAGCGGATCGGCGGGTAAATGGCCATGGGCCAGATCAAAGCAGAGGGGGAGAAACGAAAAAAGGAGCCATGGCTCCTTTTGACTGCGATGACGTTGCTGGAACGCCATGCGGGAATGCGATGTGGAGCGGGTAGAGGGAATCGAACCCTCAACTAAAGCTTGGGAAGCTTTCGTTTTGCCACTAAACTATACCCGCATCTGAGCTCGACTTTTTACCAGAACCCTCAACGAATTAGAAGCCCAAGTTATAAAAAAGCTTGTCGGCGCCCCATGGCTTGCGGGTGTCAGCTACAGGACGCCGAGCTGCTCAGATGGCCAATGCATGCTGCCCCTGTTGAACAGGCTGGTAACGTTGACGGGGTTCACGCACGGCTGGCTTGAGGAACCCCAGCATCACACTGCGGGTATCCTCGCAGGCGACCTTGTTCTCCATATCCAGGAAGTGGCCCGCATCGCGGATCACGCTGAACTGGCTTCTGCCCACGTGTTTGCTGAACTGCCGTGCATCTTCCACCGTGGTGTATTCGTCGCGTTCGCCGTTGATGAACAGTACCGGGATGTTGATATTGCGCGCGCCATCCAGTGCACGTTCCAGGTCGTGATGCAGCACCTGGTTGATGTGGAAGTGCATCTGCGCGTACTCGTGGCTGTCCAGGCTGCTGACGTGGCGGTAGTTGAAGCGCTTGAACAGTGACGGCAGGTGCTTGCCGATGGTGTCGTTGACCAGGTTGCCGACCTGATAGCGGTCGCAAGCGGCCAGGTACTGGCAGCCACGGTCCAGGTAGTCGCGCATCGGCTCGTTGATCACGGGCGAGAACGAACTCACCACGGCCTTCTTCACGTACCGCGGCTGGTGCGCCAGCGCCAGCAGCGTACTTGCACCTCCCCACGAGAAGGACATCACGTGGTCCGCCTGGAAGTGCTCGATCAGCTCCAGGAGGATATGCGCCTCGGTCTCCTTGCTGATCAGCCGTTCCTGACGGTTGTGTGGTTTGGACTTGCCGGCATACGGCTGGTCGAACAGTACTACGTTGAACTGCGGGTGCAGGTTACGTACCGTTTGGGCGAACGAGGCCGTGGTGGCCAGCGAGCCGTTGATCAGGATGATCGTATTCTCGGCCGCATCCGCGCGATAGAACTCCGTGTAAACCCGATACTGACCTTGGATATCAAGTACAGCGATTTCTGGCCTCATGTCATCGACTCCTGGCGCAAAAAGGGTATTCGCGTCACCTAGGGTGCACGTTCTTTATGACAGGTAGGCATTTGCCTGAAGAGAAACCGGGGGCCCTGTGTCGATCCTTGGCACGTGCGTCGACGGTATTGTTTTTGGCGGGCAATTCGCCGTGCCCCAAGGCATCGAGGCCTTGGGTGGCCGGCAAAAAGGTGTCTTCGACTGCGGGCGTGACTTGGTAGTCACATGCAGACTGACGATTTGGATTCAAGCAGTGGGTCGTGGATCGCGCAAGTGCCGTTCGGGGAGAAATGTGACTTTTGTCGCTGAGCGGTCGTATGACGACTCCGCGCCGTCTGTTCCGGCCTCTTCGCGGGTAAACCCGCTCCCACAGGTATTGCACTGTACCCAATGACAGTGGACCTCCTGTGGGAGCGGGTTTACCCGCGAAGAGGCCAGAACAGGCAGTCTAGACAGTGGCTATTTCATCAGCCGTCAGTTCACGAAACTCCCCGGGCGCCAAACCAGGGTCCAGACAGATTGCCCCCATGCTTTCCCGGTGCAACCCCACCACCTTGTTGTTGAAGTGCCCGAACATGCGCTTGACCTGGTGATAACGCCCTTCGACGATCGCCAGCCGGGCCTGGCGCGGGCCGAGGATGTCCAGCAGGGCAGGTTGGGTGGTGAGGTTTTCGAAGGCGAAATAGAACCCCTCGCGAAACCTGGCCACATAGTGCTCGCCAATTTCGTCCTCGGTGTCCACCAGGTAATGCTTGGGCAACTTGGTGGCAGGCTGGGTCAGGCGCCTTGACCACTGGCCATCGTTGGTCAGGATCATCAGGCCGGTGGTGTTGAAGTCCAGGCGCCCGGCTATGTGCAGGTCATCCCGCAACGCTGCGGGCAGCAGGTCGAGCACGGTCGGGTGCTGTGGGTCTTGGGTGGCGCTGACGCAGCCAGTGGGCTTGTGCAGCATCAGGTAGCGGGCCGGGCGGCCGGCCTGCAGCAGTTGCTCGTCCAGCTCCACGCGGCTGAATTCACGCACTTCGGCCAGTGGGTCGCTGACAACCTGGCCGTCCACCCGCACGCGGCGTTGCGCCAGCATCAGTCGGGCTTGCTGGCGGTTGTGGCTGGGCAGGTTGGCGAGAAAACGGTCAAGGCGCATGGAAACAGTCAGTGGTCAGCGGGTGAGCGGAGCTGGTCTTCGACAGCGGCGCAGCGCGGGCACAGGCAAGCCTTGTTGCGCAATGCGTCAGGCAGGGCCTGGATCACGGCCGGGTCGATGCTCACGCTGTAACACCAGCAGGCCTGTGTGGCGCGGCGCGGGTCGGCCAGGGCACATTGGTTGAGAGCGCCGCAAGCGGGGCAGTGTAGGCTGTCATTCATGGTTGGCATCACTGCAGACACGGTTGCGGCCTGCCTGCTTGGCACGATAAAGCGCACGGTCGGCGCGGGTCAGCAGGGCGTGCAGGGTATCCTCCGGTTGCAGGCTGCTCAGCCCGATGCTGGTAGTCAGGCGCAACGGCTGGTCGTCGTAGCTGAAGGTCAGTTGTTCGGTGCGTCGGCGGATCTTTTCCGCCACCTCGACCGCCTGCCGGCCTTCGGCTTCACGCAGCAGTACGATGAATTCCTCACCGCCCCAGCGGCACAGTATATCCGACTGGCGCAGGCTGCCTTGCAGCACATTGGCGAATTGGCGCAGCACTTCGTCGCCTGCCAGGTGGCCGTGGGTGTCGTTCAGTGCCTTGAAGTGGTCCAGGTCGATCAGCAAGGCCACCAGCGGGCCACTGTCGCGCTGGGCTTCGTGCAGTGCCTGGGCGGCGAGCAGGTCGAAGCTGCGCCGGTTGGGCAGGCCGGTGAGGCTGTCGAGGGTAGCCAAGGCTTCGGTGCTGGCCTGGTGGCGGCGGACCATGGCATGCACCAGCGCCAGCACCACCAAGGTGATCATGGCGCAGATCGCCAGGTTCAGGTACAGGGAGTGACGAATGCGGTCGAGGGCGCCGGTTTCGCGTTTGTCCACCAGCAGGTACCAGTCCAGTTCGGGCAGGTGGCGCACGTTGAGAAAGTGGCTTTGGGTTTCGCTGTCACGGTACTCGTGGCTGCCTTCGCCTGGCACTCGCTGCTCGGCCAGCACGTCATTCAGTTCGGGGTTGTCGCGCAGTGACTGGCCGACCCGCAAGCCATGCGGGCCACCTTCGGAGCCGGTCAGCAGCACCTTGCCTTTGGCATCGGTGAACAGCACCGCCCGCTGGTAGCGGCGTTGATACTGGTCGATCAGCTTGACCACCGACGATACGCTCAGCCCTACGCCTGCGGCGCCGATGAAGCGCTGTTGGTAGTCATGCACCTGGTAGTTGATGAACACG
>NZ_BCBQ01000081.1:0-32627 GCF_001320885.1 Pseudomonas sp. NBRC 111140 | reverse complement strand
AAGCTGCCCCCCAGCGGGCCGCCGCCTGCGGCCACCGTACTGACGCCATGGTCGCGGGTTTGCCGGCCTTCGGCGCGCCCCCACAGTTGCAGGCACGCCTCGTGCACGTAGCCCAGCCCGTGGGTGCGCCCGCCTGACAACTGCCCGCCATTGGTGTTGATCGGCAAGCTGCCTTGCAGCGCGATACGCCCTCCACCTTCGACAAAGGACCCGCTTTCACCCACCGGGCACAGACCCAGGGCTTCCAGCCAGATCAGGGTCAGGATTGAGAAGCCGTCGTACAGCTGCGCTGAGCCGACGTCCTGCGGGGTGTAGTCGGTGCGCGCCCACATCATCTGGCCGACATCGAAGGCGGCCATCCGGGTCAGTGAAATCTGGTCCCACGACCAGGGCTGGTTCAGCGCGGCGCCCATCGCCTCGATGCGGATCGGCCTGTTCGGCAGATCCTGGGCGACATCGCGATGCGACAGGATGATCGCGGTAGAGGCATCGCAGTGCACATCGCAGTCGAACAGGCGCAGGGGCGAGGAGATCATCCGCGCGTTCATGTAGTCGTCCATCGTCATGGGCGTGCGGTACACCGCCTTGGGGTTGCGCATGGCATTGCGTCGGCAGGTGAGGGCGATCTGTGCCAGTTGCTCGGGGCGGGTGCCGTACTCGTGAAAATGGCGCTGGGCATACAGGGCCATCAGGTTGATTCCCGAATGCACATTGAATGGGGTGAACCATTGCCAGGCGTAGCTGTTGTCGCGGCCCTGGGTTTTGGCGGTCAAGGCGCCGGCCTGGCGGTTGACTGCGCGTGCCGAGGCTTCGGTGATGGTGCGGAACACCAGCACATGCTTGCATAACCCGGCGGCGATCGCCATCGCCCCGTTGATCACCCCAGCCAGGGGACCCGGTCCTTCGTAGCCTGCGCCAAACCAGTTGACGTTGAGCCCCAGTGCACTCTTCAGTGCGCTGGGCCCCACCGGGGAAAACGGGTCGCCATTGTTGTTGTCGCCGGGCCAGCAGGCCACCCCGTCGATATCGCTGCGTTGCAGCCCAGCGTCGGCAATCGCTTGCAGGCACGCATCGAGGGTCAGACGCATGGCTGATTTGTCCGACGGCCGGCCGACTTCCGACTGGCCGATGCCGGTGATGGCCACGTCTTTTTCGTAACGGTGATCGAACATCATTGAGCCCTCTCGAACAGGGGCAGCCACACGTCCTCGACATTGAGGAAACTGACCCGAACCGGCATGTCGATGTGCACATCCGTGACCGGCATGCCCACTACGTTGCTGATGAACTGCAAGCCGGCCTGTTCGGCGAGTTCGATGATCGCCACCACGTAGGGTACCTCTAGGTCGGGCGTCCAACCCTGATAGTTGATGGTGAAGCTGAGCACCTTGCCCCGGCCAGACACCACTTCGGGGCCCACCTCAAAGCTGGCGCACTGCGGGCAGAGCGGAGCAGGCGGGTGAAAGTAGCGGCTGCACGCGGCGCAGCGGTGGATCAGTAACTGGCCCGTTTCACCGCCTTGCCAGAAGGCGCGGTTGTCGGCGTTCAGTGCAGGGAGTTTTCTAGGCATCAGCAGTCCGTGGTGAATGTTTGACATGGATCCACACAGTATCATTTGCACATATTTTGGAAAAGTGTCATATATTGGCTCAGGCGAAAGCACGAATCGACCGTTCGCGCGGTAAAACAACAAGAGGATTTGGCTATGTCCCAGTCATTACTGGACAAAAGGGTAGTCGTCACGGGCGGTTTCGGTGTCTTGGGCAGCGCGCTGGGCAAGTACTTGCTGGCGCAGGGCGCGCGAGTGGCCCTTCTGGACCGCAGCGAGGCACCTGCCGACCTGCTCGATACGCACAACCTGCTGCGGCTGGGCGGCGTCGATCTGACCTCGACCGAGTCGGCCGCTGCCGCCTTCGAACAGGTGGCAGCGCACTGGGGCGGCGTCGATGGCCTGGTCAATGTCGCCGGCGGGTTTGCCTGGGAAACCCTCGAGGGTGGCAGCCTGAACACCTGGGACCGTCTGTACCAGATGAACGTGCGCACCGCCGTGGTAAGCGCCCAGTCGGCGCTGGCTTACCTGCTGCAGGCCGGCGCCGGGCGAATCGTCAATGTCGGCGCGCTGGCATCGGTCAAGGCCGCTGCCGGCATGGGCGCCTATGCTGCTTCCAAGGCGGGGGTGGCCCGGCTGACCGAAGCCCTGGCCGAGGAGCTGAAAGACCGTGGCGTGACGGTGAACGCGGTATTGCCCAGCATCATCGACACCCCAGCCAACCGCGCTGACATGCCTGACGCCGACAGCAGCCGCTGGGTGACCCCGCAGGCACTGTCGGGGGTGGTCGCGTTCCTATTGTCCGATGAAGCGGCCGTCGTGACCGGCGCGTTATTGCCTGTGAGCGGTCGGGTATGAGGCTGGTCACTTATACGGACGCCAATGGCGTTGACCGTGCCGGTGCACTGCTCGACCAGGACCGCCAGGTGCTCGATCTGCAATCGGCCTATCGGGTGATGCAAGGGGGCGACAGCGCCGCTCTGGGTAGCATCCTTGCGTTGGTCGAAGGCGGTGATGCGGCGCTGGAGCTGGCCCGCGCCCTGGTAGCCAAGGCGCCCTCGGCGGCTGTGCTGGAGCGCTCTGCGGTCAAGTTGCGAGCACCGATCCAGCCACCACCGCAAATGCGCGATTGCTCCTGTTTCGAACTGCACCTGCGCCAGAGTTTTGCCGCCGCCCGGCGTGCCCGAGCGCTGCGTACCGACGATCCCGAAGCGACCTTCAAGGCCATGAATACGCGTGCCGACGACCGAGTGATTGAGACCTTTAACAAGCAGCCCATCTACTACAAGGGCAACCGCTTTGCCGTGGTGGGCATCGACGACGAGTTCCAGTGGCCCAGCTTCAGCTGCGCGATGGATTTTGAGCTGGAGTTCGGCTGTTACATTGGCAAGCGAGGCAAGGACATCAGTCGTGAGGCCGCTGGCGCGCACATCGTCGGTTACACCATTTTCAACGACATGAGCGCCCGCGATGCCCAGGCTCTGGAAATGCCCGGCATGCTCGGCCCAGCCAAGAGCAAGGACTTCGACACTGCCAACATCATGGGCCCATGCCTGGTGACTGTGGATGAACTGGGAGACCCCTACGACCTTAACATGGTGGCGCGGGTCAACGGCGAGGAGTGGGGGCGTGGCAACACCCGGGACATGCGCTGGCGATTTGAAGACGTGATCGCCCATGTTTCGCGCTCCGAGACTCTATACCCCGGCGAGTTCCTGGGCTCGGGCACGGTGGGTAACGGCTGTGGCCTGGAGCAGTTGCGTTACCTCAAGCCTGGCGATGTGGTCGAGCTGGAAATCGACGGTATCGGCATGCTGCGCACCCAGGTTGGCCGCAAGGCGGCTACTGAGGCCTGACACTGAACCGCCAAGGGTCTACTTTTTTGAACGTGAATTAAGTGTACAAAAATTAATAAAGTGTCTTATATTTCGTTGCGGGCCCGCCGTGACACCCTGAGCAGGAGGCAATCATGCTAACAAGAACAAGCCCCGTATTGTCTGATGGAACCAAGGTCTCGGACCTCATTTATCCCAACACTCGCGAAGTGCAGATGCGCGTGCTGTCCGACCGTGAAATCTACGAGCTGGAGATGGAAAAGATCTTCGGCAAGATCTGGGTACTGCTGGGCCATGAAACGGAGATCCCTAACGCCGGGGACTTCATGGTTCGCGACCTGGGTTCTGACTCGGTGATCGTCGCCCGTGGCAAACAAGGCGAGGTGTTCGTCACCTTAAACGTGTGCCCGCACCGCGGCATGCGCATCACCACCGCCGATTGCGGCAACACCCAGATCCATAAATGCATCTACCATGGTTGGGCATTCCGTCCGAACGGGGATTTCATCGGTTCGCCGGTGGAGCGCGAGTGCATGCACGGCAAGATGATGCCTAAAGAGGAGCTGGGGCTGAAAAAGGCGCGGGTCACGTTGTATGGCGGCCTGGTGTTTGCCACCTGGAACACCGAGGGGCCGTCCTTCGAGGAGTTTCTGGGCGACGCTAAGTGGTACTACGACATGCTGTTCTGTCGTTCCGACAAGGGCATGGAAGTGCTCGGTCCGCCTCAGCGCTTCATCGTCAACGCCAACTGGAAAACCGCTGGCGAGCAGTCCGCCGCGGACGGCTTCCACACCCTGACCCTGCACCGCTGGCTGGGCGAGGTGGGCAACTATGCGAAGAAGGGCGAGGGTGAAACCGCCGACCTGAGCCCGGAAATGATCGGTGTCGAGATCAGCTCGCCGCATGGCCATGCCCTGCGTTGCATCGACCTAGCCCGCAAGATCAAGCGCCTTACCGGCCTGGACCCGGCCGAGCTGAGCGTGCAGCAGAAGCTTGAAGCACTGCCACCTGCCGGCATGACCGCCGGGATGGTCGAGCAGCTGGCACGCAACCTGAGCGACGAGCAGTTGCAGGTGCTCACCAGCATGCCTCCACAAGTGGGTGGAATGTTCCCGAATATTCTTTTTGGGTTTGTCTACATTCCACAGCCCGACGGAAGCGTCGTCGGTTCCATGACCCTGCACGCCTATGTGCCGCAAGGCCCTGACAAGTTGGAGTTCGTCAACTGGGTGTTCGCCGAGAAGGACGCGCCACCAGAGCTGCGAGACAAGATGCTCAAGCAGACCATTCAACTATTCGGCACCTCCGGCATGGTCGAGCAGGATGACTCCGATACCTGGCCGCACATGACGTTGGCCGCCAAGGGCGCGATGGGGCGTAAGAGCACCCTCAAGTATCAGGCCTGCTACGAGACGGGTGCGCCTGAAGGCTGGCCCGGCCCGGGCATTGTCAACGAAGGCTTTACCAAGGACGACACGCAGTGGCACTGGTGGCTGTACTGGCACGAACTGATGACCGCCGCGGATGAGGCATGAGCATGGGGGTGGCTCGCTTTTCGAAGCGGCCCTTGTGCTGTCGCCTCAACTCGTCACCCTTCAAGTAGAAGAACAACAATGAGGAATTGCTCATGACGCAGGTTCAGCAACGCGGCGTGGAGGAGATCCAGCCTGGCTCCCCGGTCGGCACACGGCGAGTACCGGTGGGGTCGGCGCTCTACAACGACGTGGTGACCTTCCTTTTCGAGGAGGCCACCTTGCTCGACCAGATTCGCCTTCAGGAATGGGCCGAGCGCCTGGACACCGACCTGGTTTACACCGTGCCGCTGCGCCAAACGCGCCTGGCCTCGGAACTTAAGACCACGATCGTGCGCAGCGTGCAGCACTACCACGACGACTACCGCTCGATGATGGGGCGCATCCTGCGCTTGTCCGGCAAGAGCGCCTGGGCAGAAGACCCGCCTTCGCGTACCCGCCGGCTGGTGACCAACGTGTTCGTGGAGGAAACGCAGAAGCCTGACGAGTTCGTGGTCACCAGTTACCTGTTGCTCACGCGCAGCCGTTTCAAAGACCACCACGTCGACATCATCAGCGGTGAGCGGCGCGATGTGCTGCGCCTGGGGGCGGCCGGGTTCAAGCTGGCGCGGCGCGAGGTGATTCTGGACCAGGCGGTGCTGGGCACCCCCAACCTGGCCATCTTCCTCTAAAGCGTCGTGTAAAGGCCACGCGGCGTGTCACGCCGCGTGGTCACCGGGCATGGCACGCAGCCACGCCTGGTCCTGGGCGCACAATGCCTGTGGGTTGTTGCTGAAATCCAAGGTCGAGCCCTGCATACGCAGTGCCTGTTCGGCGCGGGCCGGTTGCTGGCTGTAGCAGCGACCGCTGCTGACGGCGTGGGCTTGTTCGTCGAGGTTGTAGGCGCGCCCCATCGATATAAGCGTGCAACGGCGCAGAAGCAGCGACGCTTCGGCGGTGTCTTCGCTGAGGGTGCCCAGCGCCCAGCGCGCCATCCCTTCGCGAAGGTTGACCCCTGCAAAGGGTGGCGGCCCTTCGATCATCGTACCGTTCACTTCCCAGCTCAGGACCTGCCCGCTGTTGCAGCTCAGACTGGCGCGGGTATGCCCGTCGATACGTGCGCCGACCTGGATCTCGTAGCGCCGCTCGCCGGTGCCGCGGGCGGCGCGCGCAATAGCCAGGCCGGCCAGGTCGAGCAGGTGGGTGCATTGATGGCTGGCGTCAGTGTGCCGGGTGACCGAATGCGCAATGCGCGCCAGTGGCATGCCTACCAGTGCCTGCAGTTGGTCGCCAGCCTGCGGGCACAGCGAATAGGGGTAGCGCAGCGCTTCGCCACCGACGGCCGTGACATGGCCGGCTGTGTGGCTGGCCCATACGCGAAAGTGGTGAAAATCATCTTCCAGGGCCGCACGAACGTGGTCTCCGTGGGCAATGATGTCTACGCGGCGTCGAAATACAGTCATCCTGGTGTCCTTTTGCAAAGGGTGTAAGGGGTCGCTGAAATCGGCTATATTTGAACACTAAATACTTTAATGTTCACTAAAAACAAGAAAAGGAGCGGTTATGGCCCTGCTGAACGAACAGGTCGCGCTGATTACCGGCGCAGGGGGCGGAATCGGCCGAGGCATCGCGCTGAACTTCGCCAGAGAGGGAGCTGCGGTGGTGGTCGCAGAACTGGATGAAGCCAGCGGGGAAGCGGTGGTAGCGGATCTCAAGGCGCTTGGCGCCAGGGCGGTGTTCATTCGCACGGACGTCTGCAGCAAGGCCGATATCGAAGCCGCGGTGCAACTGGCTGTAGACGAGTTCGGTGGCCTGGACATACTGGTTAACAACGCGTTTGCGCCCACGCCCAACGTGTTGCTGGAAGACAAGACCGATGCGATGCTCGCGCAGACACTGGGTTCGACCGTGTGGGCAGCCTGGTGGGCGATGAAGGCGGCGCTCCCGCACATGAAGGCGCGCGGGGGCGGCAAGATCATCAACTTCTACTCGATCGATATCGAGATCGGTGCCTGGCTGCATGGCGACTACAACACAGCAAAATCGGCCATCGTGGGGCTGACCCGCAGCGCGGCCTCTGAATGGGGGCGCTTCAACATTCGCACCAACGCCATCGCGCCCACCGCGATGGGCGCCACTTTCCACAAGCTGGCGGCAGAGAACCCGGGGTTCGCTGAAATGTCTGCTTCCATGCGCCCGCTGGGGCGTTGTGGCGAGCCTGAGGCCGATATCGGTCCGGTGGTGGTGTTCCTGGCCAGCGAGATGTCGCGCTTCATTACCGGCGAAACCATTCACGTCGACGGCGGTCTGCACCTGCCTGGCTACAACTCTCGGCCCAAAGGCATCCCCGTGCGCGAATACTGAAACCAAAAAAAAGCGCGGCTAGTGCCGCGCTTTTCGCGTGCTGGGTGAAGCGGCTACTTCTTGGCAACGCTGATCGAGGTAGCCTCGAGGTCCCAGGTAGTAGAGGTTTTGCCTTCGTCGCGCAGCAGGTATTTCAAAACACGGCCCTGTGGGTTCTTCGGCAAGCTGGGGCGAAACTCGATGTAGCGGGGTAGGGCGTAGTAGGGCACCGTCTCCACGGCCCAGTGAAACAGGTCTTCGGGGTGCAGCGTGGCGCCTTCATGCAAAACTGCAGTGACCTTCACGTCATCTTCGCCTTTGTCGGACGGCACCGCATGTACCGCCACTTCGGCCAAGGCAGGATGCACGCCGAAGGCCGCCTCCATCTCGAAACTGGAGATGTTTTCTCCACGGCGTCGCAGATAGTCCTTTTTGCGGTCGACAAAGTAGAAGAAGCCGTCATGATCGAACTTGCCGATGTCGCCAGTATGGAACCACATGTTGCGCATCAGCTTCTGGGTGTCTTCCGGCCGGCGCCAGTAGCCCTGGAACATGATGTCCGGGCGCAGTGGGCGTACCACGATTTCACCGGCGGTATCAGGGGGGACTTCCTGGTCAAGGTCGTCGACAATGCGTACATCGAAGTCGGCAATGCGTTTGCCCGAGGAGCCGGGCGCTGCATATTCGCCGGCTGCCAGCGAGGTGATCACGCAGGCTTCGGTCAGGCCATAGCCGTTGCCACCCACCAGCGGCGTGCCGAAGCGTTCGCGCCAGATCTTCTTGGTTTCTTCGGTATAGGGGTTGCCGCGAGCGGTGTGTATCTGCCCGACGCAGCGCAACATGGCCTCGTTGTCTGGCGCCTGTGCGAGGAGCCCTCCCATGCCGCCGAGAATCGAGGCGATAGTGGCGCCCGAGCGTTCCACTTCCGGCCAGAAGCCGGACACCGAAAAGCGCGGCAGGATGGCGGCACGTGCACCCACCAGAATGCTGGCGATGATCGACACGCACAGGGCATTCATGTGGAATAGCGGCAGCGGTGTGATGGTGACGTCATCGGCACTAGCAGGTCCGGCACGCAATTGCAGGCGGGCCAGGTTACACATGAAGTTGTAGCTGATCATGCAGCCTTTGGACGGGCCGGTGGTGCCCGAGGTGTAGATCAGGCAGGCGAGATCGGAAGGTTGCGGCTTAGTGGCCAGCGGGGTGGCGTCCTGGCCGCGATAGCTGTCCAGCGCGGTAATGCGGATCGCGCACTCGGGCACGCTGTCGGGGGTACCGCGGTGCAAAATGTGGCGCACGTCATGCAGCTGTTCTGCCAGCGGTGTGATGCGCTGCAGGTAGGCAGCTTCGCAGATCACCAGCGAGGTGCCAGTGTCAGCGATCTGGTGGCGCAGAAACTCGCCCTTAAGTGCCGTGTTGATCGGCACGCTTACCGCGCGCAGCTTGTTGATGGCCAGCCAGGTGATGACCGCATCGATATTATTGTCGAGCATGGTCAGTACAGTTTCACCCGGCTTAATGCCGAGCGACGCCAGGGCGTTGGCCATTCTTGTCGAAAGTGAATCAACATCACCGTATGTGTATAACTCTCCGCTGAAATCCAGCAGGATTCGCTCCGGATGCCTTGCCACTGCACGGTCTAGCGCATCAATGACAGTGTCTCGTTCTCCTACCGCCCAAGTGTCTGGATTCCCACTGCTACCCATGAATTTTCTCCGTTTAGGCCCCGAAACTGCTGGTCTGCCTGGTTTTTGTTTTAAATAGAGAACCTGATTCTAAATGCAAAATCCAAAATTGTCTTTAGCATAAAGTTGAACATATACGATTATTTGTGCGCAGATTCTGTGCTAACGTTGCCTCATCATTACTCTCCACGAGCCTGCAAGTCCATGCCAAAAAATGTAACTCAGGTGGCTGAAGCGCCTAAGGCCGCTGCCAAAACCAGGAAAAAAGCCGCACCTGACACCCCTGCGAGCGGCCCCAAGGCCGTCAACACCGTCGAGCGGCGCAATGGCCCGGCAGCGGCAGTCAATAAGGTCAAGCCCAACCGCCGTTCGGAAGAAACCATCGCCAACATCCTAAAGGCGACCGAAGAAGTGGTGCTGATGTCGGGCGCCGATCGCATTTCCATTCTCGATGTGTGCCAGGTCGCGGGTGTATCGCGCGGGACCTTTTACCGCTATTTCTCTTCCCAGGAAGACCTGCTGGACACCTTCTCACGGCACAAGCGTGAAAGCTTCCACACCTCGTTGTCGCAGGAGCTGGGCCACACCAGTGATCCGGAAGCGCGGCTGAACGCATTGTTCGCCTACCTCGACAACTACCTTGAGCAAAGCCGTGCGCGGCGCCTGCTGGTGGTGGCGCCAGACTATGCGCTGGGATTCTTTCGGCGGATTTTCCACGACTCGATCGTGCGTTTTCAGGATGGCCTTGGCATTGTCTTTGATGACTGGGACGACCGCCTAGGCGTACGCCTGGATCGGGAGCTGATCTGCGAAATGATCATTCGCTATGTGTTGAGTGAAATCTTGGTGCCGGAGGCGGCGGGGCGCCGACTATTCCCGGTACGCGTGAAAAAGCTGCTTGGCGCACTGATCATGGGGTCTACCTCGCGCACCCGCCGCTGATACCTTCTTTCGCCATTCTGTACACCTAAGCCCCCGTCAGTCGGGGGTTTTTTGTGGGTTGTCGAAATTCCTCTTCCTCATTTTTGCGCTTGTTGGTCAGTTCAAGCCCTCTTTCCTAGGTTGGGGGCAGGCTCTGCCTCGAGGGTTTCAGGATGGCTTGAAAATAATGTGAACAGAATTTTGATTTCTGCTCAAATTAATTTTAAGCTCTGGCCTAGTAGCGAGCCTTGCTGTTCCCCTTCCCGCGTCGGTTGACCGTGACCACGCAAAGGCACCCCGCTGCAAACCAACAAAAAAGTGCCAACTTCGAGGTACCTGCACATGCTTATCGATCTGCACGCTCACGCACCCCATCCGGGTTACTACAACCAGCACCCGCACTGGGGGCCGTTCTTCGAACAGTACGCCGATGGCGATATCAAGCTGCGGGTGGGGGAATGGATTCTGGGGCTCGGTTCGCCTGAGCGTAAGGCGGCCGTGCGTTCTGGCAACGGCCCCAAGCTTGAAGAGTACTTCGCGCGCTGGGCGGATCCGAAAGTCCGCCTGGCCGGGATGGATGCGGCAGGGCAGAACCTGCAGGTAATCTCGGTGCCGTCGCACTGCTACATGTACTGGACCGAGGCCGAGTTCGCCGTACCATTTGCACGTACCGTCAACACGACGCTGGCTGAGTACTGCTCGGCGGCCCCGGACCGTCTGATGTTCTGGGCCCACGTGCCGTTGAACGCGCCCGAGGCGGCCGCCGCCGAACTGCGCTATGCCTGTACCGAGCTGGGGGCCAAGGGCATGGTGGCAGGTGGTGCCAACTTCGGCGGCCTGGAGTTCGATTCTCCGGAGCTTGACGTGGTGTGGCGCACCCTCTGCGACCTGGACCTGCCGATGTTCATCCACGGCTACAATCAGTCGGTCACCTGGGGCAAGAACGCCAACGACGACCGTTACGAAACCACCGCCATCGTCGGCATGCAGTACGACGAAAGTCGCTGCTTCTGGAACCTGATCTGCGGTGGCGTGCTGGACCGCTTCCCCGACCTCAAGGTTTACATCACCCACGGCGGCGGCTACGTGCCGTATCAGCTTGGGCGTCTGGCCAAGACCAACGAGAACCTGGACGTCAAATACAACAAGAAGCCGTTGCTCGACTACATGAAGAACTTCTACTTCGATGTCGAATTGCACGAAGTGCCGATGCGCCAGGCGTTGGTCGATATCATCGGTGCCGACCATGTGCTGTACGGCAGCAACTTTGGCGGCAGCGATGCGGTGCGTCATGACCTGACCCATGGCCTGAAGCTTTCGGATGCCGATCTGCGCAAGATCCGCTATGAGAACGCCTGCCGCCTGCTGCATCTGGATCCCACCAAGCTGGGCAAGGTAGGTGCCTGATGAAGCTGGCACGCTGTGAGCACCCAGCAGTCGGTATTTTCTGGGCTGTGGTAGATGTCGCCCAGGATCAGGTAACTCCTATTTCCGGCGACTTCAGGGACTGGGCGCCGGGCGTGGCGGCTGGGCGGGGTATCAGCTCCGTCCGGCTCGCCGGCCCGGCGCTGGCGCTGTCGAAAGTGCGTTTGCTTCCACCGATCGAACCGATCAATCGGGTAGTGGTGGCGGGCGCCAACTATGCCAAGCACCTGGTGGAGTTCGGATTGAACGCACCGGCGCAGCCGGTCGCATTCCTCAAGGCCTACGGTGCGTTAATCGGCGCCAGGGATCCAATACGCTTTCCACCCTTGACCGAAGAACTCGACCACGAGGTTGAACTGGTGGCGGTGATCGGCACGGGCGAGATCGACCTTGAAAACCCGCTGGCCTGCGTGCTCGGCTACACCGTCGGCAACGACGTGAGTGCGCGTGACCTGCAGCGCAGCGGGCCGCCCGGCATCGGCATGGACCTGTTCGCCGCCAAGAGCCAGGACCAGACCACGGGCCTCGGCCCGTGGATCGTCACTAAGGACGAGTTTGCGCAAGGCTCCCCGCGGTTACGCCTGACCTTGAAAGTGAATGGCGAGATTCGCCAGGACGGGTCCACCGCGGAGATGACCTGGGACGTGGGGCAGTTGATCCGCTTCGTGCAGCAACGCTCCAGCTTTGCCACGGGCGACGTCCTGTTCACCGGCTCGCCGGCGGGCGTCGGCATGGGTACTGGCCTGTATCTCAAGGAGGGCGACGTGGTTGAGGCCAGCGTCGAAGGCATCGGCACATTGCGAAATGTAGTCGGCAAAAAACCGCAGCTAATCGAGAACCACACATGAACGCCAACAACAAAGAGAAAGTAGTGGTCGTGGGTGCAGGGCTGATGGGCACCGGCATCGCACATGCGTTCGCCAATTCCGGTTTCGTCACCGTTCTGGTCGATACCAATGCGGCTTCGTTGACCCAGGCGCGGGCCAGTATCGAAAAAATCCTTGGCGATGGAGTGCGCCTGGGCAAGGTCGGCGAGGAACACGCACAGCGCTCGCTGGTCAACCTGCTGACCACCAGTGACCTGGACGAAGCTGCCAGCGGTGCGAACTGGCTGGTGGAAACTGTCTCCGAGCAATTGGCGGTGAAGCAGGCGGTCATCCGCCAGGCTGCTCCGCTGCTGGCCGCCGACGCCATCATTGCCACTAACACCTCAGCTCTGAGTGTGACCGAGATCGCCACGTCGGTAGATGTCGCCGAGCGGGTCATCGGCATGCATTTCTTCAACCCGGTGCACAAGATGAAACTGGTGGAGCTGGTGCGTGGCCTGGCCACCAGCGACGAGGTGGTGGTGCGCACCCGCGCATTGTGCGATCAGATCGGCAAAACCTCGATCATTGTCAATGAATCGCCGGGGCTGACCACCAGCCGGATGTCGGCGCTGTTGGGCAACGAAGCGATGTGGATGCTGCAGGAAGGCACCGCTACCGCAGAGGACATCGATACCGCATTACGGTTGGGCTTCAATCACCCGATGGGACCGTTGGAGCTGGGTGACCTGACTGGCTGGGACACGCGGCTTTCGGTATTGCGCTATTTGCACCAGACGTTGGGCGAGAAGTTCCGTCCCTGCCCCCTGATCATCAAGATGGTTGCGGCCGGCCGCCTCGGACGCAAGACAGGGCAGGGCGTGTATCGCTATGTTGATGGCAAGCAGGTCCCGGGGTCCGGGCTCAAGGCGAGTGCACTATGAGCGACGTCGTCATCGTTGATGCGGTGCGTACTGCCATTGGCAGGTTTCGCGGCAGCCTGGCGGGCGTGCGCGCCGACCATCTAGGCTCGCTGGTAATCAGTCGCTTGCTCGAGCGTGTCGATGTTGCTCCCGAAAAAGTCGAAGATGTGATCTTCGGCTGCGTGACCCAGATAGGCGAGCAGTCGGCCAATATTGCTCGCACCGCGCTGTTGGGGGCTGGCTGGCCGGTCGGCATTCCCGGCCTGACTATCGACCGCAAATGCGGCTCGGGTGAAGTGGCGGTGCATCTGGCCGCTGGCGCAATTGCCAGCGGTGCGGCGCAGGTTGTCGTGGCAGGTGGCGCGGAAAACATGAGCCGCGTACCTATGGGCAGCAACCGTGACCTACATGGTGAGGCCTTCGGCTGGATGGCGGCGCAGCACTATGAGTTGACCAGCCAAGGTGAAGCGGCCGAGCGGATCGTCGACAAATGGTCGCTCACCCGCGATGCCCTGGATGATTTTGCCTTTGCTAGCCACCAGCGCGCCGCCGCTGCGTGCGACGCCGGGTATTTCGACAATGAAATCATTCCGGTCGTGGTCGATGATCTGAAGGAGCGATCCCTGATCGAGCCTGATGGTGTGTTGCGCCGGGATGAAACCATTCGGCGGGATACTTCGCGGGAAAAGCTGTCGACCCTCAAGACCAGTTTTCGTCCAGAGACGGGGCGCATCACCGCCGGCAATTCGTCGCAGATTTCCGACGGCGCCGCCGCGCTTCTGCTGATGAATGCGGACACGGCGAAAAAGCTTGGGCTCAGGGCAAGGGCACGCATCCGTGCTTTCACCACGGTCGGCTCTGATCCCACCTTGATGCTAACCGGGCCGATCGCCGCCACTCACAAGGTGCTGGCAAAGGCGGGGTTGAACCTCGATGACATCGACCTGTTCGAGGTCAACGAAGCCTTCGCCTCAGTGCCGCTGGCCTGGATGTTGGAAACCGGCGTGCCTCACGACAAGTTGAACGTCAACGGCGGTGCCATTGCCCTGGGGCACCCTCTGGGGGCCAGTGGCGCGCGTCTGATGACCACTTTGCTCAATGAGCTCGAGCGCCGCGGTGACCGCTTCGGCCTGCAGGCCATCTGCTGCGCTGGCGGCATGGGCACCGCCACAATCATTGAACGGCTCGATTGAAGTGGCCCGCCTGCCTCTGGTTGCCCTGAGCGACATGCCGCCCGCGTTGCGGGACGCCGTCGACCGCGGGCAGCGCAGCCGCATGCTCAGTTCCATCACCCCGGTTCAGGTCTGGGCGCACCGCCCGGCGGCTGCCCTGGCCTGGCTGGGGCTGATGGAGTGCCTGCATAGCGACAGCCAGCTATCCGAGCGCTTACGCGAGTTGGTACGCCTGAAGATCGCCAGCATCACCACCTGCCGGGCCTGCCAACTGGCGCGTAAGTCGGACACCGTCACCGAACAGGACATCGCCTGCATGGCGAGCGACGACGCCCGGTTCAGCCCCGAGGAAAGGGCGGCGTTGACTTACGCCGAGTTGTTTGCCAGCGATTACCTGGCGATCGACGACCGGCATTTTAGCCAGCTCGCTGCGTATTTTTCTGCCGCACAGATAGCTGAATTGGGTATGTACTGCGCTCTGATGCTGGCGGGCGGGCGTATGACGCTGGTGCAGCAAGCGTATTAAAGGCGGACATGAATCAATTTTAGTATCCATAAAACCAGTATTTGTTCATTTGTACTCGAGTAGGGCCTGGCATCAAACCCCATAGAGGGCCCATACCAAAAACTCATTAAAAATAATGACAATAAAACCGGAGATGATCATGTCCACACCGGCACAAAGCGATCTGACCAAGGCATTTTCCGACGTAGCCAGCAATTACCGTGGTACCAATGATATCGACCTGCACGCGACCTATCGCGACATGCGCGCCAATTCCCCTGTACTGCAAGACAACTTCATGGCGCGCCTCGGGGTGCCATCCATCGCCGGGCTGGACGCCGCACGGCCTACCTTCACATTGTTCAAGTACGACGACGTGATGGCTGTGATGCGCGATGCTGGCAACTTCACCAGCGGCTTTATCGCCGAGGGTCTGGGCGCCTTTTTCGACGGTTTGATACTGACCGCGATGGATGGCGAGGCGCACAAGAACATCCGCAGCCTGCTGCAACCGGTGTTCATGCCCGATACCGTCAATCGCTGGAAAGAAACCAGGATTGACCGGGTGATTCGTGAGGAGTACCTCAAGCCCATGGTGCCGGCAAAGTCGGCCGACTTGATGGACTTCGCGCTGTATTTCCCCATCCGTGTGATCTATTCGCTGATCGGTTTCCCGGAAGACCGGCCGGAGCAGATCGAGCAGTACGCGGCCTGGGCGTTGGCGATCCTGGCGGGTCCTCAGGTTGACCCGGAGAAGGCCGCGGCGGCGCGTGGCGCGGCGATGCACGCCGCACAGGCGTTGTATGACGTGGTCAAGGACGTAGTAGCCGATCGCCGCGCGCAGGGCGGTACGGGCGACGACCTCATCAGTCGCCTGATCCAGGCCGAGTACCAGGGCCGATCCCTGGACGATCATGAAATCGCGACCTTCGTGCGTTCGCTGCTGCCGGCGGCCAGTGAAACCACCACCCGTACCTTCGGCACCCTGATGTCGCTCCTGCTCCAGCACCCTGAAGTACTGGAGCGGGTGCGCAATGACCGCAGCCTGGTGAACAAGGCCATCGATGAAGCAGTGCGCTTCGAGCCCGTGGCTACCTTCAAGGTGCGCCAGGCCGCCAAAGACCTGCAGATCCGCGGTGTACCTATCCCGCAAGGGGCGATGGTGCAGTGCATTGTCAGCTCCGCAAACCGCGACGAAGACGCCTTCGAACACCCCGACGTATTCGACATCGATCGCAAACCGAAGCCTTCGTTCGGCTTCGGCTTCGGTCCGCATATGTGCATCGGCCAATTCGTGGCCAAGACCGAGATCAACTGCGCGCTGAACGCGATTCTCGACCTGATGCCCAACATCCGCCTAGACCAGAGCAAGCCCGCGCCGCAGATAATAGGCGCGCAGCTGCGCGGTCCGCATTACCTGCATGTGCTGTGGGATTGAAGCAGCCCCTGGTCGTCGCTGATAGCCTTGCATTCGACTAAATATGAACACAAACAAAAAAAGTGTTTAATTTTAGTTGAATCTGCTCTATGCTTCATTCACAACAACAAGCCCGAATGCGAAGGGGATAGCCATGAAAGTTGAAGATCTGATTCTCGTCAGTGTCGATGACCACGCGATTGAGCCGCCCAATGCCTTTGCCCGCCATATGCCGGCCCGCTTCAAGGGGCGCGAGCCGCATGTGGTCAAGAAAGGCGAGCGCGACGTCTGGGTGTTCGAGGAGCAGGCCACCGGCTACATGGGCTTGAACTCGGTAGTCGGCCGGCCGAAAGAGGAATACGGCATGGAGCCGCTGGGCTACGACCAGATGCGTCGTGGCACCTGGAACATCAAGGACCGTGTCGACGACATGAACGCTAACGGCGTACTGGGCTCCTTGTGCTTCCCCACCTTCCCGGGCTTTGCCGGCCAGCGCTTTCAAGTGCACGGCGACCGCGCCGTGTCGCTGGCTGCAATCCAGGCCTATAACGACTGGCACCTGCACGACTGGTGCAACGCCGCTCCGGGCCGTTTCATCCCGCTGATGATCGTACCGTGGTGGGACATGAAGGCCGCCGCCGCTGAAGTCGAGCGCCTGGCACGGCAAGGCGTGCATGCCATTTCGCTGTCGGATAACCCGGCCATCCATGGTTACCCGTCGATTCACAGCGACTATTGGGACCCACTGTGGAAGGCCTGTAGCGACAACAAGGTGGTCATCTGCTGCCATATCGGTACTGGCGTGAAAGCGAATCATGCGTCTGACATGTCGCCTATTGATGCCTGGATCACGTCCATGCCTATCTCCATCGCCAATTCGGCGGCCGACTGGATCTGGGCGCCAATGTGGAAGAAATTCCCCGACCTGCGCATGGCCCTGTCCGAAGGGGGCATCGGCTGGGTCCCCTATCTGCTAGAGCGTGCTGACTTCACTCACCGCCATCACAACGCCTGGACCAACTCCAACTTCGGCGGGAAGATGCCTAGCGATATCTTCAACAAGCACTTCATCACCTGTTTCATTGAGGACAATTTCGGCCTCAAAAACCTGGATTTCCTCAACGCCGACATGGTTACCTGGGAAAGCGATTACCCACACTCCGACTGCACATGGCCCAACTCGCCGGAAACCGCCTGGGAAGGGCTGCAACACCTCTCCAAGGACGTCATCGACAAGGTCACCCATCTGAATGCGATGCGCGAGTTTTCCTTCGACCCATTCTCCATCCACGGTCGCGAAAACTGCACGGTGGGTGCGCTGCGGGCCCAGGCCACACACGTCAGCATCGAGCCCGCCCTAGGCCTGGGCGGCGCCGACCATGGACGCCATGACAACAAGCCTGTCACCTCCGGCGACATCAATGCGATGTTCGCCCAGGCTGACGCGCAAACCGCGTTGTAAGTCGCCCACCTTGCTTCAGGTGTCGCGCATCGGCGGCTGAAGCAAGGGGGCGGTTCTGTGGTCGCCTCAAGCGGGGCGATTGCGCCTGTGTTCAGCGTTAGAGAGCGCATATGGCCATCAGTCAATTCAGCTACAACTCCATCCCTCCCGAGGCCGAGGCGCTTCGCGCCGACGTCCGGGCATTCATTCAGGCCCATCTGGCCGATTATCCACCGACCTTGCGTGCCCATTCCTGGATGGGCTTCGATACCGAATTCAGTAGGCAGCTGGGCGCCCGTGGCTGGGTCGGCATGGCATTGCCCAAAGCCTACGGTGGCGCGGCGGCGGGGCCATTTGCGCGTTATGTGGTCATCGAGGAACTGCTGGCTGCCGGTGCGCCGGTCTCGGCCCATTGGATTGCCGACCGCCAGAGCGGGCCGCTTATCAACCGCTTCGGTACCGAGCAGCAGAAGCAGCGCTATCTGCCTGCCATCTGCCGGGGTGAAAGCTACTTCTGCATCGGCATGAGCGAGCCCAATTCCGGCTCGGACCTGGCCTCGATCAAGAGCAATGCGCTACGCGAGGGCGACAGCTGGCTGCTCAATGGGCAGAAGGTCTGGACCACCAACGCGCACCATTCGCAATACATGATTGCGCTGGTGCGCACCGGCGAAAAACAGGCCGCGCGTCACGAGGGTATGTCGCAATTCATCGTCGACCTGAGCCTGCCAGGGATTACCATCCGGCCAATCCGCGACCTGGCCGGGGGTGAGCATTTCAACGAAGTATTCTTCGACAACGTTCGCCTACCCGCCGACGCGCTGATCGGCAGCGAAGGCAAGGGCTGGGAGCAGGTAACTGCGGAACTGGCGTTCGAGCGCAGCGGCCCAGAGCGCTTTCTCAGTTGCATGGCGCTGCTCACCAGCCTGATCGACGCGTTGGGCAAGGTGCCCGATGCCCTGCAGGCACGGGAGATCGGGCGCCTATCGGCCAGGCTACTGACGTTGCGCAACATGTCGCTGTCGGTCACCGCACAACTGGCTGCAGGGGAGCATCCGGCCTGGGCCGCCTCGTGCGTGAAAGACCTGGGCAACGTGTTCGAACAGGAACTGCCGGAAATCGCGCAGTTGCTGCTGGACACCGAGCCGCGCCAGGTCGGTGGCAGCGAATACGCACGGGTGCTGGCCTACCTGACGCAAATGGCGCCGTCTTTTTCACTGCGTGGCGGTACGCGCGAGATTCTACGCGGCATCATTGCCCGTGGCCTGGAGTTGCGATAATGCGCGAATTATTTGAGACGATGATCGAACGCCTGTTTGCCGATCTGTCCACCCCGGCCTATGTGCTTGGTTGCGAGGGCGGCGAGTGGCCAGCCGAGCTCTGGTCTGCACTCGATGAGTCAGGCTTTACCCTAGCGGGCGCCGCCGAAGCGCTAGGCGGCGCGGGCGCCAGCTGGGCGGATATCTATGTAATGGTCCGAGCCGCCGGGCGCTATTCGGTGCCGGCCCCGCTGGGCGAGGCCTTGTTGGCCAACTGGCTGCTGAGCAAGGCGGGCCTTGAAGGGCACGAAGGCGCTTTGAGCATCGCCGCCCATGCCGATTTGGCCCTGATCGATGGGCACGTCAGCGGCACCGCCCGCGCCGTACCCTGGGGGCGCAATGTAGATGCCGTGGTGGCCGTCGCCACCACCGATGCAGGTACACCGC
This sequence comes from Pseudomonas sp. NBRC 111140, assembly GCF_001320885.1. Taxonomy (NCBI): domain Bacteria; kingdom Pseudomonadati; phylum Pseudomonadota; class Gammaproteobacteria; order Pseudomonadales; family Pseudomonadaceae; genus Pseudomonas; species Pseudomonas sp. NBRC 111140. Next base: position 13,388 of record NZ_BCBQ01000081.1, on the reverse strand, counting down.
AGGTGGTGTTGCTGCGACGCAGCATGGCCTGCGAACTCACCCCCAGCCTCAACGTGGCGGGAGAGCCGCGCGATGACCTGGTCTTCCGTGGTGCGCGCGTAGTTGCCCACGCACAGCTGCCTGATGGCCTCGGTGTCGATGTCCTGGAACTTGGCGGCGCGATGCTCCGCTCGGCGCAGACCGCCGGTGCGCTGCATGCGTTGCTGGACATGACCGCCAACTATGCGCGAGAGCGCAAGCAGTTCGGCAAGGCTATCGGGTCGTTCCAGGCGATCCAGCAACAGCTGGCGGTACTGGCCGAACAGACGGCCGCTGCCAGTATTGCCGCTGAAGCAGCCTTTTGCGAGTCCGACGACGGGCTCGCGGCATTGACCATCGCCGTAGCGAAAATCAGTACCGCCGACGCCGCGAGTGCCGGCGCCAGCATCGCCCATTCGGTACACGGCGCCATTGGCTTCACCGAGGAATACCCGCTTCACCTGCTCAGCCGACGGCTGTGGGCATGGCGCAGCGAGTTTGGCTCGGCCAGCCTCTGGAGCCAACGCCTGGGCGCACAAGTCTGCCAGGGTGGCAGCGACGGATTCTGGCCATTGTTGACCCACCACGGCAAGCAACCATTGACCGGCCTTGCGAGCAATTGACTATGACCCCTTTTCTTCAGATCGAGCGCGAGGGCGGTATCGTCACTGTGCGCATGAACCACCCGGACACCCGCAATGCCCTGACCACACCGGAGCAGATCCAGGAGTTTGTCGATCTGTGCGCCGCGTTGCGTCGCGACAAGTCCGTCAGGGTCATGGTGCTGACCGGCAATGGCAGCGCCTTTTGCGCCGGCGGCAATGTCAAGGATATGCACGAGCGTGCTGGTATCTTCGCAGGCTCGCCCTATGAGCTGCGTAACACTTACCGTGACGGCATTCAGCGCATTCCGCTGGCGCTGTACGACCTGGACATTCCGGTTATCGCCGCCGTCAACGGGCCCGCGATTGGAGCGGGCCTGGACCTTGCCTGCATGTGTGATATCCGCTTGGCATCCACCTCGGCGGTATTCGCCGAGAGCTTCGTACGCCTGGGTATCGTGCCGGGCGATGGCGGTGCCTGGTTGCTGCCGCGAATCATCGGCGTTCCCAAGGCGAGTCTGATGTCCTTTACCGGCGATACCATCAATGCGGTCAAGGCCCTGGAATGGGGGCTGGTTGAGCAGGTGTGCGCGCACGAGACCTTGATGGCCGAAGCGCGTTCGTTGGCAGGGCGCATCGCTAGCAACCCGGGGCACTCGCTGCGACTGTGCAAGCGCTTGCTGCGCGAAGGGCAGCACATGCGCCTGGACTCATTGCTCGAGCTGTCGGCGGCTTACCAATCGCTGGCCCACCACACTGAAGATCATCAAGAAGCCGTTTCGGCGTTTGTCGAAAAGCGAAATCCCGACTACCTCGATCGGTGACCGCATAAAGGCACAACCGACGGAATTTTGGAGTATTGAAGATGCGTGGCGTTTTCCGTGAAGACCACAATATGTTCCGCGAACAAGCGCGCCGGTTCGTCGATCGTGAGATCGTGCCCTACCTGCATGAGTGGGAAAAGAACGGCATTGTGCCCAAGGAGGTCTGGCTCAAGGCGGGGGAGACCGGACTTTTGTGTTCTACGGTACCCGAGGAGTACGGCGGGCCTGGCGGGGACTTCGGCCACTCGGCGGTGATGATCGAAGAACTGGCGCGTGCCAATGCAACCGCGGTGGGGTTTACTACCCACTCCGAGATCGTTGCCCCATACATTGTCGCCTACGGTAGCGAGGAGCAGAAACAGCGTTGGCTGCCCCGGATGGTCAGCGGCGAGCTGATTGGTGTGATCGCCATGAGCGAGCCAGGTATCGGCAGCGACCTGCGCTCGATGCGGACCTTGGCGCGCCGGGAGGGCGATGATTATATCGTTTCCGGGCAGAAGACCTTCATCACCAATGGGGGTAATGCAGGCCTGACGGTGACCGCGACCAAACTCGACCTCAGCGCCAAGGAGCTCACCCTTATTTGCGTGGAAGAGGGGTGCCAGGGGTTCTCCAAGGGACGGTTGCTAGAGAAGATTGGCTTGAAGGGCCAGGACACCGCCGAATTATTCTTCGACGATGTGCGGGTGCCTTCCAGCAATCGGCTCGGAGAGGAGGGGCAGGGCTTCAAGTACCTGACTCATCAATTGGCATGGGAGCGCCTGATCATCGCGATTCGCGCCGCCCAGTCGATCCAGACGCTACTGGAAGAGACGATCGAGTACACCCGGGAGCGGAAGGTATTCGGCAAGCCGGTGCTGGATTTCCAGAACACCCGGTTCAAGCTCGCCGAAGCAAAGGCTCAGTTCACCATGCTGAGAGTATTTGTCGATGATTGCCTGGCCAAGGTCATGCGCGGTGAGCTGCCCGCGGATGTGGCGGCCATGGCCAAACTGCTGGGCTCGGAGATGCAGGGCAAGCTACTTGACGAATTCCTGCAACTGCACGGCGGCTATGGGTTCATGAGCGAGTACAAGATCAGCCGAGCCTGGGTCGATGCGCGTGTTGCGAGGATCTACGGCGGTACCTCGGAAATCATGAAAGAGATTATCGGTCGCACGCTTTAGGCGCCGACGGGCAGGGCGTGGCAGTGCTGCCAGTAAGGTCACCGGAGAAATGAAAACAATGAGCCTTTATCGAGCGTTCACAGGTGTTTGCTTGTGTCTTGCTTGCTTGTTCGCCATGGCGCAGCCGCCGTCGAGTGACGTCTACGATGCTGAAAGCCAGCGCGCTCGTGCACTGCTGGCGAAGGCGGTGGCCCGTTATCAGGCCAGCGGCGATAACGCCCTGGCCGAGTTCAGCCGCCAGGGTGAGTTCGTCGATGGCGAGTTGTACATCTACGTGGTCGATACCTCTGGGGTGATGCTGGCCAGCGGCGGGCCATCGGTGTCGCTGGTCGGCAAACCGGTGGTGAGCGTGCTGGACGACGACCTCAAGGCCGCGTTTCGTCAAGCTATCGAGCAGCCCGCTGATGGCACCGTGCGCAGCGCCGAGTATCGCTGGTGGAACTGGCAACATGCCAAGGTAGAGCGCAAGCGCGTGTTCTATCAACGGGTAGGCGAGCGGGTGATCTCCGTGGGCTATTACATGCCGCGCTCCAGCTTTGAACAGGCCCGTGAGCTGCTGCAGCGGGTCGTGGACCAAGTGCACAAGGACCCAAACGCGGCCTTTGCCCTCATCAACCAGCACGACAAAGAGCTCACTCAGGGTGACCTGTATGCCTTCGTGGTGGACATCAAGAGCCAGCGCTTCGTTGCCCATGGCTTCCTGCCGCGCCTAATCGGTACGGATTTCAAGTCGCTGCGTTCCACCGATGGCCAGCCGATTGGCGAGGCTATGTTGCGGCAAATGCAACAGCATGAAACCGGTGAACTCGACTACCTGTGGCGCAACCCCATCACTGGGCAGAACGAGTTCAAGAAAACCTTATTGCAGCGGGTAAACGGGTATGTGGTTGCGCTGGGATACTACAGCGGTCAGTAGGCCGGCGCATCCTAATGCGCAGATCCTTTCGATCATCTGCTTCAATTTCATCGGGTACATATGCAGCGGCTTGCCGCTGGCGGTGCTGCCGGGCTTCGTGCTTCATGACCTCGGCTTGGGCGCGGTGCTGGCCGGCGCTGTGATCGGTGTGCAGTACGTTGCTACATTGCTTGCACGGCCGCTGGCTGGCAGCGTGGCGGACCGCTTTGGGGCCAGGTGCTCGGTGCTGTGCGGGCTCGGTGGCCTGATCGCTAGCGGCCTGTTGACCTGGCTTGCGCTTACGCTGCTGGCTCCAGTGTCGCTGTGCCTGGTGCTTCTGGTGCTGGGCAGGATCATCTTAGGTCTGTGTACCGCCATGATCTCCACGCCCTGCTGTACCTGGGCGATTGGCCTGAACGGTGTGCCCAGCACCGCCAAGGTGATGTCTTGGAACGGCATCGCGGCCTATGGCGGTGTGGCGGTTGGCGCGCCGTTGGGAAGTTTACTGGGCAATACGTTCGGCATTGCCAGTGTCGGGTTGTGCAGTGCTCTGCTGGCCTTGGTATTTGTGTTCATGGCGTTGGTCAAGCGCCCAGCGCCGATAGTGGCTGGGGTACGACTGGCCTTTCATCGGGTACTGCTGGCGGTGCTGCCCAATGGGATGGTGCTCATGTGCAGCTCGGTTGGATACGGTGGGCTCATGGCATTCGTCGCACTGTATTTCGACAGCCTGGGTTGGCAGGGTGCGGCGTTTTGTCTGAGCGGGTTTGGTGCGGGTTTCATCGTGGCGCGGCTGGCATTGCCGGGCATTCTGCACCGGTTGCGCGGCTACGCGGTGGTTGCTGGCTGCCTGCTGGTACAGACGAGCGGCCTGCTGCTGGTCGGGCTGGCACCGTCGCCGACACTGGTGATCGCAGGGGGCACCCTAACTGGCATCGGCGTGTCGTGGGTCTATCCAGGGCTAGGCATGGAAACGCTGGCGATGATCCCGGCGGCTAACCGAACCTTGGCGCTCAGTGCACTTTCATTGTTTTTTGACGTCGCAGTCGGGGTGGCAGGGCCGGCGCTGGGCCTGGTTGCTGCAGGCTACGGCTACGCTTGGGTGTTCCTTTGGTCTGCACTGTTGTCAGGGAGCGCTGGGGGGCTAGTTCTTCACCTGTATTGGAAATCCAGTTCTTTCCACCGTTGAACTCAATCTTTAGGGGCAGTAGTCATGAGCAATTCCATTTACGATATTTCCTTGCAGCAGATCGATGGCACAGCCAGCACCCTTGGCCGTTATCGCGGCAAAGTTCTATTGCTGGTCAATGTGGCTTCGAAGTGCGGGCTAACCCCACAGTATGAAGGTTTGGAAAAACTCTATCAGCGCAAGAAAGACCAAGGGCTGCAGGTGTTGGGTTTCCCAGCTAACAATTTCAAGGAGCAGGAACCCGGCAGCGACACTGAAATCGCCGAGTTCTGCTCGTTGAACTACGGTATACAATTCCCGCTGTTCTCGAAGCTGTCGGTCAACGGCGAAGATCGGCACCCGCTATACGCCGAGCTCACGGCTGCGCAACCCGAGACGATTGGTGAAGGCCCATTCAGGGAGCGGCTCAAGGGCTATGGCATCGTGGCTAATAACCGCACGGACGTGCTGTGGAATTTCGAGAAATTCCTAGTAGACCGGATGGGAAAGGTTGTCGCCCGTTTCGCTCCCGATGTGGCGGCTGACGACCCACGCTTGCTCGAAGCAATCGACGCTCAGTTGGCCAGAGGGGTATAAATCTGTGCTGACAATAGGTACGGTCAAGGCGCTTCACACACACCTTGGGCACCTGCGTGCCGAGCACAGCAAGATAGCGCTGGTGGCCACCATGGGCAACTTGCACGACGGGCATATCGCGTTGGTTGAGCTGGCCAGGCAGAAGGCCGACGTCGTGGTGGTCAGTATCTTCGTCAACCCCCTTCAGTTCGGGCTTGGCGAAGATCTGGCCAATTACCCCAGAACGCTGCAAGCCGACAAGGACCGCTTGGCGGCTGTAGGATGCGATGTGCTGTTTGCACCCACCGTCGAACAGATGTACCCGGATGGAATGCAGGATGTCACTCTCGTCAGGGTGCCACGAGTTTCTCAAGGGTTGTGTGGCGCCTCGCGCCCTGGCCATTTTGATGGCATGGCGACGGTGGTCATCAAGCTGCTGAATGTTGTCCAGCCGGACGTTGCGATCTTTGGTGAAAAGGACTACCAGCAGTTAGCGGTCATCCGTGCAATGGTGCGAGACCTCAACATAGGGACGCAGATCGTGGGGGCGCCGACAGTTCGTGCCCAGGACGGCTTGGCACTCTCTTCCCGAAATGGCTATCTGAGTGAGGAGCAACGTTCGATGGCGCCGTTGCTGCACAAGTGCCTGGTGGACCTAGCGTCATTGCTAAAGCTAGGGCAGGAGGTCGGCCCCTCATTGAATGGTTGCCGACGGCGGTTAGAGGCTGCAGGGTTCGAGCTTGAGTACCTGGAGGTCAGAAACGCGCAGAGCTTGGAACCGGCGACACACGATGACGACCACTGGGTGATTCTGGTTGCGGCTCGTCTAGGTAAGACGCGGCTTATCGACAACCTTGTGGTCGATGTTCTCTTTCCAGCGGTCGTTTCCACCTTGAAGTGAGAGGCGGATTTTCTTCTACAGGAGCTACCTACCGCGTGATTACCCCTTCGATTGTACAGCTCTCTACGGGTTCAGTTGCAATTACAATCTGCGAGCGGAGAAAACGAATCATCCAGAAGATCAACCAACCAGCCTGTTCGACCTGGCTTCCTGTTTGGGAAAGAACGTATCCTTTGCGTGCTTTTGTCTTTCGCACCCAAACAGTCCAGCAGGTGTCTCCAGCGCTTACAAGCAGCGATTGCTAGCTGATCGCGAACGAAAAGTGGTTCTTCAAAGTTCTTGGTGCTGTACAAATGAAGCGAGGCATGAGTGCGTGGCCCGCTGTTGGATAGTGTTCGGTCATTTATTACATAAGCTGCTGTTCTGATGTTAGTTACCCCCTGTTCGTCTCTAGCCGATTGCTGCCCTCCCTGTAGAGGATCCTACGCTTGAAACTTTGCGTGGAAATTTGCGGTGATCGAAGCAACGCAGAATACGAAGGTTGAGGTGACCAAAAAATAATATTGCATTGAAATAAATAAGGGGCGCATGCCCCTTATCTTGAGATTAGCCAATCGGCTGAGTATTCGCTGGTTCAGCAGAGCTCAGAATAGCTATCGCAATAAATAACCCATCGGTTGGCCGTTTTTATCGAAGCAGAGAATTGCTTCACAATATCCGCCCAGCTGATCGGCATTCGATTCGCTGATCTCGGGCAACCATTTACCCAGCTCCGCTATAGGCACCTTATTGTTGTTGATGTGGCAGTCGTCATCCAGACGTGGATTACACCAAGCGGTTTTGACTTCTGGCCATTCGGACCGAGGCGTGGAAGGGCCGTTTGAAGCGGCTGATGCAGCTCCGTCTTTTTCCAGATTCCATGCTGCCCAACCACCGTTGTACCGTTTGTCGAAGGTCGAAACCAGTTCATTATTCGGGACACCGGAATCCATGTAGAACTTCATAAGCAGGCTGCCTGCTTTTGCGTAGGAAACTTGGTGGGTTGTATTGATGTGGTATGCGACTGGCTTGCCATCAGTACTGCTACCTATGCGATACCATATCGAGAGCTGGAACGGTGTATCCTCTTTCCAGTTGCCAACCTCCGCACCTCGAACTCGACAACTGCCACGTTGACACATGCCATTGACTTTATTAGTTAAACGCACATTATGTTGACGTTGCGCATCCCAGAGTTCCACGTAACGGGTACTGGTAAGCCACGTGCAGAACAGCATAGGTTGACCCGTGTGAGCTGGTCTGGTGACACAGGGGATTGCGTCGGGTAAGCCGCTCGGTGACGTTTCATCAGGAAAGAAAGCCGCAGTACCTTGGTATGCGGAAATTTCAGCGTTAGCCTGAGCACAGGACGCAAGAAGAAAAATGCCAAAGATACGTTTCATGGTTTATTTCTGACTATGGCGGGGAGAGTGGAGTAAACAAAACGACTATTTCTTGTAAACAATCTTGAGCTTTTTGTTGACGTAGTCCTTGATGATTTCGTAGTCGGGGTTGTATGTAACCAGCGTATGGCCTACACCTGCCGCGGCCGTTAGTGTTGCAATGGTCAATGTCGCAGGTGTTGTCAGCACGCTGAATACAGCACCGAGTGTGCCGCCCTGTACCACGGTACTTTTCACATCGCTTCTGACTCGACACTTCAGTCCCTGGCTTTCAATCTTGGTTTCAACCAGTTTGATGCCTGCCATGAATTGGCCTCTGAGGCCGTGAATCTGGAAGGATGCTTTGCTTTTCACAAGAGCCTCAATCTGCGCTTCATTCAGACCGGTTACGACGATCATGGTATTTCTCAGCTCCCTGCAAGGTATGGAGATCTTCAAGAGGTCGGAAATCGACCTTTTGAGTTGAGTCTCATCTTGAAAGGCCCTTCATGTCAACAGGTTGATGCTCAACCATCCAGGTTGATCTGGAGGGTGGCATGTCAAAAATTGATTCCAAGCAGTTGGCTGAGGTCGTGGGGCAGGCGATAGCTCGCCAACGAATGCGATGCAAGCTGAGTCAAGAGCAGGTCGCGGAGCGATTAGGATTAGGCAGTGAAGCTGTTTCCCGGATCGAGCGCGGGGTCGTGATGCCTAATGTTGAGCGTCTGGTGGAACTGGCGGCGATCTTTGGCTGCGAGACAGCCGATCTACTCACCGAGGGCAGCTCGCGTCCTGAGGATCAGGCACGTCGATTACAGGCGCTGCTGACCCCGTTGAATCTGGATGATCGGGCGATGGTGCTGGAGTTCGTGGAGCGTTTGGTGGCGCGTCTAAGTCGGGGCTAAGAGCTTTTCATAATGAAAGCCCGAGCTTTCACGCTCCTGCTGGGTTGGAGCTGCCAGGGCCGCTGGCAGCTTACGTATTGCGTCTAGTTCGATGGAGCCGAGGAATCTGCTCCGCTGGGCGCCAATGTATTTACCAGGCGGCAGAAAACCCAGCACGCCAACAGCATGGCAATTAGTAGTGGCGGAAACCGCACTATTAGAAGTACCAGCAGCAGAAGAGCCACGCTACCTGCGAGGATGCCAGCGAAAAAGAGCATGGCAAGGAAGACCCGTAGCAGTTTCATCAATATGTTCTCCTCAAAAGTATCCCTGTTCAGCCAGCGGTAGGGATAAGTATCAGTCGATTCATTGCGCTTCAGCTTGTACATCCAGCTTCTCGGCTAGGCTGATTTTCGACGTACGTTGAGGAAGAACGGCTGGTGCCTGGTTTTCTTCGATAGGGTAGAACTCCTCGGCGATGGCCCTAACGTCTTCCTCGCTGTCCTCGAAGGCACCATTGTCGAAGCCACGCTGTGCCGCCTTATCCAAGGCTGTCTGATCGAAACCTGCTGTTTGCCGCTGCGATTCGAGCTCGCAGGCAGCCTTTAGCGCCTCCTTCATGTCCATGCCGGCCCGTACCGTCAGGTCGACATAGAAGATCGGGGTGCCGAGGCTTTGGCGAGTCGATTTGCCACGCAGACGCAACTCCAGCGGTAGGCAGGCTAGCCGATTACCCGAGATCGCCTGGAAGTAATGCAGGCGAGCCGCCAAGGTCCGGATGCTATTGAAACCCGTGGTGCGGAACACGAAGCTGCCCAGCGGATCGTCGTCGCCAATGACCACGTTCAGCCGGCCGTAGGGCTTGCACGCTCTACCCTGGGACAGCGGACAGGCGTCGGGCGAAGGGCAAGGAAACGACTGTATGCCGTCTTGGGTGACCCGTTTGCAGGTCTCGCCATTACCGACACATAGCGGCCGTCCAGACTGTCGATCGAACAAGGTGTAGTCGGCACGGAAATTCAACTCCGGCTCGTTGAATAGCATTCGCACCGGGATGTTTCGCAGCTTGTCTCCATGGCTCTGACGCAGTTCGTCGTTGAGCGGGTGCAACAGCCAACCGTCCTTGCTCTGTACCTGAGAGGTAATGGTGAACTGATCATCTTTTTCCGGCAGGCGCTTGCCGTTTTTCTCGATGACCTTGCCGATGGAGATGCGCCCGAGAACAGGGGGCGTCAGGGCTAAGCCTTTGAGCATCGTGATTCTCCTGGAAATGAAAAAAAGCCAGCCATGCAGAGCGAACTGCATGGACTGGCCAAGGGGAGGGAAGGGTGAAGAAAATGGAATCAGCCGACCAGAAAACGCCGCGCGCCGGGTTTCAGCAGCGGGTATTTGGCCTGCAGGTAGGGCTTGTCCTGAAGCAGTTGAGCGACATCGAGGGCGACACTGTCCTTGGCTTTGCGCCAGCTGACGTAGCCGCTAGAGAACTCAGCTCGACTGGCATTACCCATGGCCTGCTGCAGAATTTGCTTGAGCTCAGCCTCGCGCTTTTCTTTATCGGCAATCGACTGGCGTACGGCTTTGAGCTCGATGAAGACGGCGCTCAGTCCGGCGTGGTTGCTGAAGTCGATGATCTGGCCGTCATCCTTCGGGTAGAGACAACGTAATGCCGCTTCGGAAGAAGCGGTGCCATTGGCTGGCGGTGGCGTATCGGTCTCCACGTGCTGCCAGAACTTACGCTCCAGTTCGATCAGGCGCGCGATGAGTTGTTCGTCCCTCTCAATTCGATGGACCTCCAGCGTCTGACCGCCAAGCAGCACCGCTACATCTGCAGCCTGCTTGCCCGTGACGGCGAGCTGGTGCATGACCTGCAACACCACATACTCGGGCACGCCTTCCTTCCAAAGGCGTGCCCCGTTTATGCCGGCTGTCTTGCATTCGAGGATCTGTACCTCGTCGGTACCGACGACCTCGCGGTCGATGTTGGCGAGCATCCAAGGCAACTCCGGATCCGGATGCTGCAGTACGGCGTTGGTGCGACGGACCTTGTGTTTGGTGCGCTTGCTGTAGTGCCAGGCCACGATGGGCTCCAGGACATTGCCCCAGTACATCGGGCTTTCTTCATCCTGGGGATCGGCCTTCGGCAGTCCAGTGTCGCGACCGGTCTTCTCCAGCCACAGCTCCAGCTGCGACTTGTATGGATTCAGCCCCACCGCAGCGGCGGCATCAGAACTGCCGATGCCTTGCTTGCGGATCTGCAGCCAGTCCAAGCGCGGCAGCTCCTTGGTGCTGACCAGGCGCAGGGCTGGGCGTTTCTTGCGAGTACTGCCGTTCAATGACATTGCTTTCATGCGGTTCACCTTGAAGACGGAAAAACGCCCGACCAGCACAACACTGACCGAGCGCGAGGGGAGGTGAGGGCGGCTTTAAGCCGCGAGTCGCAGCGCGGCATCCAAGGCGCGTTGCTTGATCTGAGCGCCTTGGCCGAACCACGCCGAGTCCATGCGGTATTCGTTGTTGCGCGCACGGCGCTCGTGGTCGACGTATTCCGTCACAGCGTTGAGCAGACCCCAAGCAGTGCCGCGGGCCGATTCGAGCTGGCTACCGCGACCACGACCTTCATACAGCTCCTGGACTTTGCGCAGGGCGCGCTCGTTCGGTAATACCTCCGGTATTGCACCGGTTGGGCTGGTTTCGCACAGCACGGACATGAAGAATCCCAAAGCCTCGTGCCACTGCACCTTGCGTTCGGCCAGCGTGCGCATTCGGTACATGAAGTCGTCCCATTGCGAGACGGCAATGCCGAGTTGTCTCTTCACGACCTTCGGGTCGAAGCGGGTGTTGTGCGGTACCTTAATCGCCCGGCTGGTGCCATCCAGGGCTATGGTCAGAGTGTTATTGCACACCACCCGCACGGTGGTCGGGGTTGCCGTGGTGGCAAGGGTGCCGTCGCACGACGTGGCAAGCAGCAGATACCCATTGACTTGGTCGTTGCCCCTGAGCGCGGCGCCTTGTCCGGTACGCGCCAGTGCCCAGAACTTGCGACCACCTTTGAGTACGCCAGCTGTTTCCAGCTCGTATCCGGAAACTTCGGTGAGGTCGCGGTAGAACTCCAAAACTTCCCGAGGCTGCACGGTGTGGTAACGCTGCGATACCACTGATAGCGGCGCCTTGGTGTCTGAGCGGTAGAGCACCTTCTGCTCCGGGAAAGAGTGGATCGCGCCCAGGTGGCCCGTGACCTCTGATTTGAAATGCACGGGGCTTTCGAGGATCTGCCAGTCCATGCCCGCTTCACGTTGCCAAACTTCGATGGGTTGTTTTTGAGTGAGTTGATTGCCCAGACCGTGCCATGGAGTGGCGCCGGCATAGGCCATGGTTTCGACGAGATGTGCCATTTGAATGATTCCTTTGGGAGCAAGAGGGCATAAAGTGCTGCGCGAGGCGCAGCACCGTCCGGACGTTATGAGATGAGGAGAGAGGAGCCGGATCAGGTCGGTAGGTTGAAGCGATGACCGCAGAGCAGACAGAGGTTGTGAGCCAGGACGTGGCGGTCGAGCGACTCTCCGAGCTGAGCGCCGAGCGCGCAGCCGCCTACGCCGCCGGCCAGTCCGCCGAGGATGGCGCCCGACACGGTACCGAGGGTGACGCCGACAGGGCCGGCGAACGCGCCGATAGCTGCACCCGCCTGACCGCCAGCCAGGGCAGCGCTGACGCCACGTGCAACACCGCCCACGGTACCGATGGCGGCGCTGACTTTCATGGCGTGATGGAAGGACGCAACTTTGGGGGAGTGACAGCGGGGACACTGCAATGACATGGGTTGAACCTCTTTAGTGGTATGTCAGGGCAGTTATGTGTGGTTGAGTTTTTTTTGAATAGAACAGTTGCCTTGCTCACATTGTCCTAAGGACTCTCGGATAAAGTCAGCGTAGGCCGTCCAACCTGTGCTGAAACAATTCCCCGTTCAGCCACTCCCAGTAAGCTTTGCTCGATCTTGCGCAAGATCAAGCAGACCAAGGCACAAGTGCGCGTGAAGGTGGAGCCCCGTTCCGGGTGATCAAATGGAACGATTCAAGCAAAGGAGTGAGAATTTGATATCCCAGAAAGAACCCGGTGAACTCGAATCACAGAGCGAGCTAAACGACCTGAACGAGAAGCCCCGAATAGAATTCGAGTTCACAGATGAGATGTGCCGGCGAATGATTGAGTCGGAGAAAGAGCATCGACGTGAGCAACGTCGCCAATGGTGGCGTGAGTTCAGTTGGATATCTTGGTTCTTCGATCAATATCCGAATGAGGATTTCTACAGGCCATCACCCGTCGAACGACGCAACACAAGGCAAGAGATGACGTACCACCGTTTCCGCCAGATGACGAGTTGGTCGTTCTGGTCGCGAATGAAATCTTCCACAGGTATCAAGCTGGCTGCAGTGGGCGGCCTGATTGCCACGTTCCTTCAAGCCGCCCCTGAGCTGAAAGGTGCCCAGGCAGCCGTTGGCCCATTGAGTTGGTTGCTGCTGGGTGGCGGCTTTTACCTGCTCGCCGTTCTCTGGTTTGAATTTAGGTGTCCGGTATTGCTCAAGCGTACCCTCGCCGGGAAGGATGAATACCTGGGGATTGAGGGGCGGCGCTGGCTTCTTGCGCTCGTCGAGGATGAACTCAGGCGGTGGTGGAGCATCAAGCTCTACGATATGGAGGTTGGTAGCACTCGACCAGAATCTGGGGAGTATGAGATAGCTCAGGCGATCCAGAGCTATAGGGACACCCCAGCTTATGGTGGCTTTGGGGAGTATGCGGCCGCGCGCATTGAGCACGCACTACATGAGTATGGCCAACTTACCTCGGCGGTCATCTGGACAGAAGGTTACAAGCCAAACGAGTACCACCGGTTCGCCCCGGGGCACCGGATTTGTCCACTGAACACACCTCTTCGCAATTTTTACCTCAGCTGCATGAGTTCAAGCGAGGCAGAGATGGCTAAGGTCGGACAGGAAGG
>NZ_BCBQ01000080.1:0-32639 GCF_001320885.1 Pseudomonas sp. NBRC 111140 | reverse complement strand
ACGGTCAAGCTGTCGTGGTTGGCCATGTCCAGGTCGACATTGATCTCATAGGGGGCCTTGAGGTCACGCAGGCGGAAATACCAGGCATCGCGCCAGGTGCCCGGCTCGACATGTTTGAGTACGCCCTTGGCCTGGTAATAGGTCAGCGTGCGGTCGGACACGAAAAATGAGGTGAAGGTGTCCTGCTTGCCCATGACTTCGCCCAGGTAGCGGGTCATGCGCCCGGTATCCTGCTCGCCGGACAGCACCCAGTCGCGCAGGAAGGTGTCCTGGGCCATCATCGAGGCAATCAGCACCGGGCGAATCAGGTCTTTCTGGATTTCCGAGTAGACCGTGTCGGAGGTCAGTGGCAATTCGGTATTGACGATGCCGTCGCGGATGGCGCTGCGCGAGGCGAAGTAGCTGAGCAGTGAAGTGGCGAGGAAGCCGCAGGCAAGCAGCAGCAACAGGGTAAAGATCAGCGAGCGCTGCGAGAACAGAGCGGAACGTAATGGCATGATCTTCCCGTGATGTGTGCCCAGCCGCCCATTCTAGTGAGATGACCGGCAAATGACTGCAAGTTTTTCAGGGGTATTGCACCTGTATCAAATTGTTGCAGAAATGGCACTGCACCTTGGCGCCACTGTCTTATTCAGTGTCGATGAACGCATTTCGCATCGACGCTCGCCAGCGCCGCTGTTCGGGCACTCCAGCGGTCCAGGAGGCCGCCATGTCCTATCGAATTCTGTTGATCGCCCTGCTGGGGCTGATGACTTCTGCCTGCGCCCCTTATTACGAGCGCGGGGGCTATTACCGTTCGGACTACTACTCCACCGATCGCTATGTAGCGCCGGGGTATTACCGCTACGACCGCTACTACGTGACGCCACAGCCGCGCTACTACTACCAGCCGGCACCACGTTATTACTATCGGACGGCACCGGCGCCTTATTATCGACCGCATCCGCAGCCAGGGATGAACCAGTGGCACGGTAACCCGCGTTATGACTATGGCAACCGCCAGCGGCAAGACTACGGTCAGGACCGCGATCGCCATGACTATCGCAATAACAGCCAGCGTTACCAGCATGGCGACTGGCACTCCAATGGGCAGAGAAATGACGGCGGGCGCTGGGAGGGTCAGCGGGGGCAGGGCCGGGGAGGAAACTGGCAGCGGTAGGTAAATCGAAGCGGGGGCGCCTAGCGCCCCTGTCGCGACACAAGGCTATGCCAGGTCTGCCAACGGGTGCCGCCCCTCCCACGCCTTGGCAAAATGCGCCTCGACCACCGCTGCCGGCACCTGCGCCACATCCGGCCAGTGCCAGCGCGGCTGGTTGTCCTTGTCCAGCAGGCGGGCGCGCACGCCTTCGCTGAATTCAGGGTGGCGGCAACAGTTCAGGCTCATGCGGTATTCCATCTGGAACACTTGCGCCAACGACAGGTACCGCGCCCGGCGGATCTGCTCCCACACCAGGTGTGCCGTCAGCGGGCAGCCTTCGTGCAGGCGTTGGCCGGCAGTTGCCAGCAAGGGGTCGTCATGCTGCTTGAGCCTTTCCAGCGCACACCAGGCCGAGGCCGCATCGGGCACGTCGAGCAACTGATCGATCTCCTGCCGTCGCGGCAGCCACTGGGCCTCTGGCAGCTCGGCGCAAGCTCGATGCTGCTCGGCCTTGAGCAGGCTGTACAGTTGCACGGCAGTCTGTTCTTGCCAGTTAAGTTGCAGTAATTCCTCGATCAGGGCTTCCTGCTGGTGCTCACCCAAAAAACGGTCGGCCAGGCCCAGATCCAGGGCGTCGCGCGCATTGATCGGCGCACCGGTCAGGCCGAGGAACAAGCCCAGCTTGCCTGGCAGCCGGGCCAGGAACCAGCTGGCACCGACGTCCGGGTACAGGCCGATGCTGATTTCCGGCATGGCCAAGCGGCTACTGGGTGTGACGATACGCACATTGGCGCCCTGCAGCAGCCCCATGCCACCGCCCAGCACATGCCCATGGCCCCAGCACAGCAATGGTTTGGGGTAGGTGTGCAGGGCAAAGTCCAAGCGGTATTCTGCGGCGAAGAAAGAGGCCGCCAGCGGTGGCACGCTGCCGGGGTGGTCGCGGCAGGCTTGCACCAGCGCCCGTACATCGCCACCCGCGCAAAAGGCTTTGGCACCGTTGCCGCGCAGCAGCACGCAGACGACGCCCGGGTCGCGGGCCCAGGCATGCAGTTGTTCGCCCAGTACTTCGATCATCGGCAGGTTCAGGGCATTGAGCGCCTTGGGCGCATCCAGGGTGGCAATGCCGATGCGGGCGCCATCGACGCCGGTAAGTACCTCGCAATGAATGGCCATGGACTACCTCTCGCAAGTCATCGCTCAAGTATGGCTGGCCTGGCCGATCATGCCGGTCGTCGGTCGGATCGTTTGACAAGCGGGAAGGGCTTACCTAGTGTCGCGCCATTGTTTACGGAAGGCCCCATGACTGACGACGATCGCATCAAACTCGAACCCGGCTGGAAGGCCGCATTGCGCGGCGAATTCGACCAACCCTACATGCATCAGCTGCGCGAGTTCTTGCGGGGTGAGTATGCTGCCGGCAAGGAGATCTACCCACCAGGGCCGCTGATCTTCAACGCGCTCAACTCGACGCCGCTGGACCAGGTGAAGGTGGTGATCCTCGGTCAGGACCCTTACCACGGGCCGGGCCAGGCACATGGCTTGTGCTTCTCGGTGCAACCGGGCGTGGCCACGCCACCGTCGCTGGTCAATATCTACAAAGAGCTGCAGCGCGACCTGAACATCCCGATTGCCAGCCACGGCTACCTGCAGAGCTGGGCTGAGCAGGGCGTGCTGCTGCTCAACACCACCATGACCGTGGAGCGTGCCAATGCGGCATCGCATGCCAAGAAGGGGTGGGAGTTCTTCACCGATCGCGTCATTCAGGTGGTCAGCGAGCAGTGCCCGAATGTCGTGTTCCTGCTGTGGGGCGCGCATGCGCAGAGCAAGCAGAAGCTGATCGACGGGACCAAGCACCTGGTGCTGAAGTCGGTGCATCCTTCGCCGTTGTCGGCTTACCGTGGGTTCCTCGGCTGTGGGCATTTCAGCCGGACCAACAGCTTCCTCGAACAACGGGGCATGGCGCCGATCAACTGGGCATTGCCACCGCTGTGATCACCTGAACTACCGCGTTGCTTTCTGAGCGGGCAAGCCCGCACAGAAGGCAACGTGATTAGTGCGGGTTCGCATTCCACAAGCGGAACAAAGGCTCCGCCAGAAACAGCACGAACAGCAAGCGCATCACCTGCAGTGCCGTCACCAAAGGCACCGACAACTGCAGTGTCTCCGCCGTCAGGCTCATCTCGGCAATCCCACCCGGCATCATCCCCAGTGTCAGCGAACGCAAGTCCAGCGCAGTCATCACGCTCAGCACCCATGCGGCGCTGGCGGCAATCGCCATGCACAATGCCGTGGCCACCAGGGTGCGCCCGAGGAACGACGGTGCGCGGCGGAAGAACGCGCGGTTGAAGTGACAGGCCAGGCCACTGCCTATCAGCCACTGGCCGATTTGGCTGGCGCCATTGGGCAGGGCGATCTGCAGGTTACCGGCCAGGCTGACCGTGGCCGCCACCAGCAATGGCCCGAACAGCCACGGGTTAGGCTGGCGCAAACGCTGCCAGAGCAACGCAACGGCAACGCCCAGCGGGGCAATCAAGGCCAACCAACCCCAGCTCACGCTACCGGTGTGGTTCAGCGGCACCCCGTCACCCAGCAAAAACTTGAACAGCGCAGGCACGCACAGCACCACAGCCAGCACGCGCAAGCTCTGCGCTGCCGCGACCTGGCTGAGCACCGCACCATTGCGCGCGCCAAGGTTGACCATCTCCCCCGAACCGCCGGGCATGCTGGCGAAGAACGCCGTGGCGCGGTCTTCGCCGGTTCGCCGCAGCAGCCATACGCTGATCACACTGGACAGGGTGGTGAACAACGCGCCGAAAAAGATCAGCGCGAAATGACTGGCCACCTGCTCGATCACCGCCGGCGTGAAATGCAGGCCAATGCCGATACCGATGATCCACTGTCCGCACTTGCGGCCATTGGGTATTTCCGACAGCTGCCAGGGGGTCAGGCAGCGCACCAGGATGATCGCCAGCAATGAGCCGACCATCCACGGCAAAGGCCAGCCGACCTTGCTGGCGGCAAAACCGCCAGCAAGGCCGACCAGCCCGGTCGCGACAAACAACGGCAACGAACGATCAGGCATCAGCCAGGGCCCGGCGCTGCTGGCTACGTTTGCGCCAGATGCGCAGCAGCGGCAGGGCAAACATGACCATGACCAGTGCCCAGACGCCCATGCTGATCGGGCTCGACCAGAGGATGCCCAGTTCACCGTTGGAGATCGACAGCGCCCGGCGCAGGTTCTGCTCCATCAACCCGCCGAGGATGAAACCGAGCAGGATTGGCGACAGCGGGAAGTCCAGCTTGCGCAGGATGTAACCCATGATGCCGATACCGACCATCAGGAACAGGTCGAAGGTGGTGGCATGCACGGCATACACGCCGATCGCGGTGATGATGGCGATTACCGGCACCAGCGCCCAGTTCGGCACGGCGAGGATGCGGGTAAAGATGCGGATCATCGGGATGTTGAGGATCACCAGCATGATGTTGGCGATGAACAGCGAGGCGATCAGGCCCCAGACGATGTCCGGCTGCTGTTCGAACAGCAGTGGGCCGGGGGTGATGTTGTACAGGGTCAGGGCGCCGATCATCACGGCGGTGGTGCCGGAACCTGGTACACCCAGGGTCAGCATCGGTACCAGGGCGCCACAGCAGGACGCACCAATGGCGGTTTCCGGCGCGGCCAGGCCACGGGCATCGCCCTTGCCAAACTTGCCGCTTTCACCCGCCAGGCGCTTCTCGGTCATGTAGGCCACGGCGCTGGCCAACGTCGCGCCGGCGCCCGGCAGCACGCCCATGATGAAACCGAGCAGGCCGCAACGGATGTTGACCACGAACACCGAGGCCGCTTCCTTGAAGTTGAACAGCATGCGGCCGGTAGCCTTGACCGCCTGGTGGCCATGGTGGGTCTTTTCCAGCAGCAGGAGGATTTCGCTGATGGAGAACAGACCCAGCACCAGGACCACGAACTGAATACCGTCGGCCAGGTGCACGCTGTCACCGGTGAAGCGGTACACGCCGCTGTTGGCGTCGATACCGACCGCCGACAGGAACAGGCCGATCAGTGCGGCAATGAAAGTTTTCAGGGGTTTGTCACCGGCCATGCCGCCAAGCGCGACAATGGCGAAGACCATCAGCACGAAGTACTCCGCCGGGCCGAAGGCGATGGCCCATTTCGCCAGCAGCGGGGCGAATAGCACCATGCCGCAGGTGGCGATGAAGGCGCCGATGAACGAACTCCAGGCCGACAGCGACAGGGCCACGACGGCCAGGCCCTGGCGGGCCATCGGGTAACCGTCGAGGGTGGTCATCACGGTCGAGGCTTCGCCCGGGATATTCAGCAGGATCGAGCTGATGCGCCCGCCGTATTCACAGCCCAGGTACACCGCGGCCAGCAGGATCAGTGCCGACTCTGGCGGCAGGCCGAGGGCAAAGGCGATGGGGATCAGCAGGGCCACGCCGTTGATTGGCCCCAGGCCCGGCAACAGGCCGACCACGGTACCGATCAGGGTGCCGGAGAGGGCGGTGACCAGGTTGTAGGGGGTCAGGGCAACGCCGAAGCCCTGGCCCAGGTAGCTCAAGGTATCCATGTGTCAGTTCTCCAGTACGCTCAGCAGGCCAAGGGGCAGGGGCACATCCATCACGCGGTCGAACAGCCAGTAGAGGAAGACGCTCATGCCGACCACCACGATGGCGCTGTACAGCCAGCGGCCGCCATACAGGCGGGCCATGGGCAGGCCAACGAGGATGGCGCTGAGGATGAAGCCCAGGGTCTCGAAGGTGGCGGCGAAGACGATCAGCAGGCCTACGCAGGCGGCGATCTTGGTCAGGGTCTCGCGGTCCAGCTCCGGCTCGTCGTCCTTGCGCACGATGGGGGTGGGGCGGAACACCAGATACAGCAGGCCCAGGCTCATCAGGCCGAGCATCAGCAGCGGGTAGGCGCGCGGGCCTACCGGTTCATAGGAAAACGCTGCCTGGTAGGGCCAGGCCATCACGGCCAGGGCGGCGCACACCGCCAGCAGGGCCAGGGCGAAGATGCGTTGCAGGATCATTGGGGAATCCTCGTTGGGATTGCTCAAGTGAGATGCAAATCCTGTGGGAGCGGCCTTGCGTCGCGATCGGGCGCGAAGCGGCCGCAAAACCTGCCACTGCGATGTGTCCGAAGCATTGCATCGGCTGTGCGGCCCATCGCGACACTAGGCCGCTCCCACAGGGGTGGTGGTGAGTCCGACAGGCTTACTGAATCAGGCCAAATTCCTTGGCCAGTGCCTTGTAGTCGGCCACTTGCTTTTTCACATAGCCGTCCAGCTCTTCACCGGTCATGGCGAACGGGAACAGCTCACGTTGATCACGCAGCTGGGCGAAGTCTTCCGAGGCCAGCATCTTGTCGAACGAAGCCTTCCACCAGGCGTAGTCTTCGTCGCTCACTTTCGGCCCCAGGTAGAAGCCGCGCACCACCGGCCAGACGATGTCGTAGCCTTGCTCCTTGGCGGTAGGGATGTTTTTCATTTCCGGCTCGTCCAGGCGGTTTTCCGAGAACACCGCGAGGATGCGCATGTTGCCGCTTTGGATGTGCGGCATGGAGTCGGAGATGTCGGTAGAGCCGACCTGGATATGGCCGCCCAGCAGCGCCGTGGCAATTTCGCCACCGCCTTCCAGGGCCACGTAGCGCAGGTCACGCGGGTTGATGCCGGCGGCCTTGGCGATAAGCGCAGTCTGCATCCAGTCCTGGCTGCCGACCGTACCGCCCGAGCCGATCACCACCTTGCTTGGGTCTTTCTTCAGTGCCGCGACCAGGTCATCGAGGGTTTTGTAAGGCGAATCGCTTTTCACCGCAATGGCACCGTAGCTGGTGCCGACAGCAGCCAACCATTTCACCGCGTTTTCGTCGAAGCGGCCGAACTTGCCTTGGGCCAGGTTCAGCAGCGAGCCGCTGGACCAGGCCACCAAAGTGCCGGCGTCGGCTGGGCGCTGGGCGACCACGGCGTTGTAGGCCACCGCGCCGACACCGCCGGGCATGTAGGTGACGCGCATGGGCTTGCTGAGGATCTTTTCCTGCACCAGGGCGCTTTGCACCAGTTTGCAGGTCAGGTCGAAGCCTCCGCCGGGTGAGGCGGGGGCGATGCATTCGGGGCGTTTGGGTTCTGCAGCGAGGGCGTTGCCGGCCAACAGCAGGCAGCCGGTTGCGAGGACGAGGCGGCGCAGTGAAAAGGTCATCGTCTATCTCCGTGAGCGTTGTTGTTATTGGATTACCGCTATGGGGTTACCACAGCGCCACGCTGTAGCTGACCAACAGCCTCACTTCGTCGGCGTCGCGGGCGAAGTTGGAGCGGAAGGTGGCGTTGCGCAGGCGCACGGCGACGTTCTTCAACGGGCCGCTTTGTACCACGTACTTAAGTTCCGTGTTGCGTTCCCACTCTTTGCCTTCACCGCCGGCCGCACGGCTGACGTTGTCACCGCTGATGTAGCGGGTCATGAAGGTCAGGCCGGGCACGCCGAGCGCGGCGAAGTTGTAGTCGTAGCGCGCCTGCCAGGAGCGTTCGTCGGCACCGGCGAAGTCGTTGATCTGGACGAAGTTGACCAGGTACGGGTCGGCGCCATCGACATAGGGGAAGGCGCTGTCGCCAGACAGTTGCTGCCAGGCGGCGCTGACCTTGTGCCCGCCCAGGGCGTAGCTGAGCATGCCGTTGAAGGTGGTGTTGTCGATGTTGCCGGCCTTGGCGGCGCCGGCGTCGTCGCTCACCGCCAGGCGCAGGTCGGCGCCCAAGGTGCCTGGGCCCCATGGCTGGGTGGCGACCATGCCGATGAAGTGCTGGCGGTAGATATCGTCGAGCTGGGCGAAGTGGTAGCTGCCGGTGATACGGTCGGTGAACTGGTAGTCGAGCCCGCCCAGGGCCAGGTTGTCGGCGCTGAAGGTGCCACCGAAGCGGCCGTTCTTGTTGTTCAGCGCCAAGTCTTCCCAGTTGGTGTCGTTGCGGTCCTTGGCCTTGTCCAGGCGGCCACCGGTGAAGGTCAGGCCCTTGATCTCCTTGGAAGTAAGCAGGCCGCCCTCGAAGGTTTGCGGCAGGATACGCCCGTCGTTGGGCTGCAGCGTTGGCAGCTCGGGGATCAGGGTGCCGATCTTGAGCTCGGTCTGGGAGATCTTCACCTTGCCGGTCAGGCCCAGCTTGGAATACTCATCGGCAGCCTTGCCGTCATCGTGGGTCGGCAGCAGGCCAGTGTCGGTACGGTCGGGGCTGGAGTCGAGCTTGATGCCGAGCATGCCCAATGCGTCCAGGCCAAAGCCCACGGTGCCATCGGTGTAGCCGGACTCGAAGTTGAGGATGAAGCCCTGGGCCCATTCGTCGCGCTTGGACTGCTGCGCGCTGGTGCCGTCGCGGAAGTCGCGGTTGAAGTACATGTTGCGGGTTTCGAAGGTGGCCGTGCTGTCTTCGAAGAAGGCGGCCTGGCTCATCGGGGCGACACCGGCAAGCGCGAGGGCGCTGGCGATGGCAGAGGGGCGTGCGGCAAAGGAACGGGTAGGCGCGAACGCCTGCGGCTGCGATGACAGCATCGTCGATGACTCCGTTTATTGTTCTTATTCGTTGCACCTTGCTGGTGCTTTTTTCGGCGCGAAGGGCGACCGTGGTGCGATGCTAGGCAACGAACCTTTCGCTAACCTTTCAGCGAGAAAGGTTTGTTACAAGGGGCTTCACAGGCGGGGTGACAGCGGTACACTCCGCGCCACTGCCCCACCCGAGCAGGGAGAATCCGATGCGTGTACTGCTGGTCGAAGACCACCTGCAACTGGCCGAAAGCGTGGCCCTGGCCTTGAAAAGCCACGGCCTGACCGTGGATGTGCTGCATGACGGCGTGGCTGCCGACCTGGCCCTGGCCAGCGAGGAATACGCTGTGGCCGTGCTGGATGTCGGCTTGCCGCGCATGGACGGCTTCGAGGTGCTGGCGCGTCTGCGCGGCCGTGGCAAGACCTTGCCAGTGCTGATGCTGACCGCGCGCAGCGACGTCAAGGACCGTGTTCATGGCCTGAACCTTGGCGCCGACGATTACCTGGCCAAGCCGTTCGAGCTCACTGAGCTGGAAGCAAGGGTCAAGGCCTTGCTGCGCCGCAGCGTGCTCGGTGGCGAGCGCCAGCAGCGTTGCGGGCCGCTGGTCTATGACCTGGACACCCGGCGCTTTACCCTCGGTGCAGATAACCTGACCCTCACCTCGCGCGAGCAAAGCGTGCTGGAAGCGCTGATCGCCCGGCCGGGCCGGGTGATGAGCAAGGAGCAACTGGCTGCCCAGGTGTTCGGCCTGGACGAAGAGGCCAGCCCCGACGCCATCGAAATCTACATCCACCGGCTGCGCAAGAAGCTCGACGGCCACCCGGTGGCTATCGTTACTTTCCGTGGCCTTGGCTACCTGCTCGAGCACCGCGATGCGTGACAACGGTAGCCTGCGCGGGCGCTTGCTGGGCAACCTGGCGTTGCTGCTGGTGGTACTGATGCTGGCCAGCGGCCTGAGTGCCTACTGGAACGGCCGCGAAGCCGCCGACACCGCCTACGACCGCACCTTGCTGGCCTCGGCACGAACCATCGCCGCAGGCCTGTCGCAACGCGATGGCTCGTTGAGCGCGGATGTGCCCTACGTAGCCTTGGACACATTCGCCTACGACAGTGCCGGACGCATTTACTACCAGGTACTGGACATCAAGCAGCGGCTGATTTCCGGCTACGAGAACCTTCCGCCGCCACCGCCCGGCACGCCGCGCACCGACGACTACCCGGCCTTGGCGCGGTTCTACAACGCCACTTACCTGGGCCAGGACGTGCGCGTGGTGAGCCTGCTGAAGCCGGTAAGCGAGCCGAACATGAACGGCATGGCGGAAATCCGCGTGGCCGAAACCGAGGAAGCGCGGGTGCGCATGGCCCGTGGATTGATGGCCGATACCCTGCTGCGCCTGGGCATGCTGGCGTTGGCTGCGCTGGTGATGGTGTGGTTTGCCGTGAGTGCCGCCTTGCGGCCGTTGGAGCGCCTGCGCACAGCGGTAGAAGAGCGCCAGCCTGACGACTTGCGGGCCTTGCCGGTGGTGCAGGTGCAGCGCGAGCTGAGCCCGCTGGTGCGGGCCTTGAACCACTTTACCGAGCGCTTGCGTGGCCAGTTCGAGCGCCAGGCGCAGTTCATTGCCGACGCCGCCCACGAACTGCGTACGCCGCTGGCAGCGCTGAAGGCGCGGGTCGAGTTGGGTTTGCGCTCGTCCGAGCCGCAGGAGTGGCGACAGACCTTGGAGTCAGCGGCCCAGGGCACCGACAGGTTGACCCATCTGGCCAACCAGCTGCTGTCGTTGGCGCGGGTCGAGAATGGCGCACGGGCAATTGCCGAAGGTGGCGCGCAACGCCTGGACCTGAGCCAGTTGGCGCGCGAGCTGGGCATGGCCATGGCGCCCCTGGCGCACAAACGTGGAGTGGCGCTGGCGCTGGAAGCCGAGGCACCCGTGTGGCTCAAGGGTGAGCCGACACTGTTGAACGAGCTGTTGAGCAACCTGGTGGACAACGCCTTGGCGCATACGCCAGCGGGTGGCAACGTGATTTTGCGGGTCGTTGCGCCGGCGGTGCTGGAAGTGGAGGACGACGGGCCCGGTATTCCCGAGGCTGAGCGCGAGCGGGTGTTCGAGCGGTTCTACCGCCGCAGTGCCCAGGGCAGTGGGCTTGGGTTGGCGATTGTTGGCGAAATCTGCCGGGCGCATCTGGCGCAGGTGAGCCTGCATGATGGCTTGAAGGGCGGGTTGCGGGTGCGGGTAAGTTTTATCGCAGATTGATGGCCCTGCCAGGGCTTCGCACCGGTCAGCGCAACATGCTCCGCGCCTCAAGCAGTTCGTCCACCTCCAGCTCGGTGCCAAACGGCAGCCCCAGATGGCGGTACGCCGGCAGTGCCGCCAACGGCCGGTGGCGGCCGCGCTGGCTGATGCAGCGGGCGATCTGCACGATGTCGATGTAGTCGATCTTGTCGGTCTGCCGGTCCAGGTCCTGAACCTGGCTCGGCAGGTTGACAAGTTGTTCCGGAAACTCCCAAGCCTTGAGGATCTTGTCCCCCAGCACCGGCTGAATCTGCTCGATCACGTAATGCAGGCAAACCGGGTCGGACAACAGCTCGTTGTGTTCTTCGGCATAGATCAGTACCGGCAGTGCGCCAATCTGGTTGACCAGGCCGCCCAAGGTCGCCTGGTCGGGCTTGAGTTGCGTGTATCGGCGGCACACTTCGTAGCTGATGCCCGCCACCTCCAGGCTGTTAGCCCATATGTCTCGCAGCTTTTGCTCAACCGCCGGCGAGCGGGCATGGAAAATCTGCTCGATCACCAGGCCGATGGCCAGGTTGCAGCTGTAGTTGATGCCCAGCCGTGTGATGGCGGTGTGCAGGTCGGTAACCTCGACCGCCGCGCGCAGCAGCGGGCTGTTGACGACCTTGATCAGGCGCGCTGAAAGGGCCGCGTCACGACCGATCACCTTGCTCAGGGCCGCTACGCTGATCTCGCTGTCTTCCGCTGCCTCGCGGATGCTCAAGGCAACCTCGGGCAGGGTGGGCAGGACCAGGTCATCCTTTTCGATGGCGTCGAGCAATTGTGCTTGAACCATCTCGGCCAGCTTGTTCATGGGCATGTCTACCGCAGTGGTGGTGCGGCCCCGCCACAGGGACGGGGCAGGCTGGTCAGCGTTGGATTTCCCGGTCGCGGTCCAGTTCGTAAGGCAGGGTCAGCACTTGCAGGCGCGGGCCTTCGAGGCTGCCCAGGTGCAGGTTGTCGTCTGCCACCGCATCGGCGCTGAGCACCGCGAGCAGTTCGCAGCCCGGACCGTTGCTGGCCGCAATGACCACTTCACCGACCGACGAACCATGGGTGGGCGAGAAAATCTCGGCACCCGGGGCCGGAATGGCCTGCTGGTCCAGTGCCAGGCGGTACTGACGGCGTTTGAGCTTGCCCAGGTACTGCATGCGGGCGACGATTTCCTGGCCGGTGTAGCAGCCTTTCTTGAAGCTGACGCCATCGACAGCCTGCAGGTTGATCATCTGTGGGATGAACAGTTCACGGGTCTGCCCCATGACCTGGCCGATACCGGCGCGAATCTGCCCCAGCAGCCAATCGTTGACACTGCCCTCGGGCAGGGCTGCGGCGAGGGCCTGGCGTACAGGCTCGGCGTCGGCCGCCGGTACCCACAGCTCCACGCGGCCAGCGGATACCGCAACAGCGATCAGCCCGGCATGGCGCACAGTACTGCCGGCGGCCGCGGGCACATCGAGCCCCAGCGCCTGCAGCGCAGCGTCTCCACCCTGCAGGCCGAAGCGTGCCCAGGCGCTGCTTTCGTCGGTCAGCGTGGCCTTGGAGAACACAGCGTACTTCTTAAGGTCCGCCAGTTGTGCGTCGAGCAGTTCGCTGGCCATGGCCAGCAGGTAGCCGTTGCCTTCAGGCACGATGCGGAAGCTCGACTGCATGCGCCCCTTGACCATGCAGCGGGCACCGAGGCTGGCGTGCTCCTGGCTGAGGTAGTTGATATTGCAGGTCAGCTGGCCTTGCAGGAACTTGCCTGCATCGGAGCCGCGGACAGCGAGGATGCCCTCGTGGGACAGGGGGCAGAAGAAAGCGGAATCGGCCATGGGTCATCGCGGTGGCTAAAGACTGGCGGCCATCATAGAACGCCGGTAACAAAATAGGTAGGTGACTAGACCAACGCCCGGTGTCGCCTGGCGCGCCTGGCTGTATACTGGCGGGCCATTCGAGGAGGGCCCCATGGTCGAACAAACTGAACTCAACCGGCTTTTCTGGCACAGCCGCCGCGGCATGCTGGAACTGGACGTGCTGCTGGTGCCTTTCACCCAGGAAGTCTACCCCACCCTCAACGAGACTGATCGTGAGCTTTATGTGCGTCTGTTGAGCTGTGAGGATCAGGACATGTTCGGCTGGTTCATGGAGCGCACCGAGTCGGAAGACCCGGAGCTGCAGCGCATGGTCCGCATCATTCTGGACCGTGTCCAGCCCAAGTGAGTGCTTCGAGTGCCGTTGGCAAGGCTCGCGCCTGCTGCTGACGGCCTACTTGGCCTGCCAGGCAGTGGCGTGGCTTGCCGTGTGGGCGAGCGCGCTGCCTGGGTGGTTGGCTTTTTTTGTTGTCGCTGCCTGTCTTGCCCACGCTAGCTGGGCCATTCCTCGTCGTATCTTGTTGACCCATGAGCATGCCGTTGTCGGCCTGCGGCGTGATGCGCGCGGCTGGCAGGTGTTCAGCCGTGCCTGCGGGTGGCAGCCGGTGCGGCTGTGTCGGGATAGCGTGGCGTTGCCGGGGTTGGTGGTGGTGCGCTTCGAGCGGGCGGGGCGATGGTGGGGGGAGAGCCAGTGCATACCGCGGGATGCGCTGGGGGCTGATGAGCATCGGCGCATGCGGGTGCGGTTGAAGTTCAGTCGGCGGCGCTGGGCTGAGGTGGGAATGGGGCAGGGCTGAGAAGTGTTCGACGTAGCGGGGCAGCGCCTGTGAGATCGAGGGCCGCCCGCGCGGCGCTCGATCTCACAGGCGCTGCAAATGTCAGACCGGACTGAGAACGGTATCCTTGGCCTCGTCCAACATCCCCGGGTAATCCAGGGTGTAATGCAACCCACGGCTCTCCTTGCGCTGCATCGCCGACAAGATCATCAGCTCGGCGACCTGCGCCAGGTTGCGCAATTCGATCAGATCGCGGCTGACCTTGTAGTTGCTGTAGAACTCGTCGATTTCATCCAGCAGCAGCCGAATGCGGTGCTGGGCCCGCTGCAGGCGCTTGCTGGTGCGCACAATACCCACGTAGTCCCACATGAACCGCCGCAATTCGTCCCAGTTGTGCGCAATGATCACGTCTTCGTCCGAGTCGGTGACCTGGCTGGCATCCCAACCGGGCAGCGCTTTGGGCATGGGCACTTGCTCCAGATTTGCCTGGATGTCAGCGGCGGCAGCGCGGCCATAGACGAAGCATTCCAGCAGCGAGTTGCTCGCCATGCGGTTGGCGCCGTGAAGGCCGGTGAAGCTGGTTTCACCGATGGCATACAAACCTGGCACGTCGGTATGGCCGCGGTCGTCGACCATCACCCCGCCGCAGGTGTAGTGCGCAGCAGGTACCACCGGGATGGGCTGACGAGTGATGTCGATGCCAAAGGCCAGGCAGCGCTCGTATACGGTAGGGAAGTGGCTCTTGATGAAATCGGCTGGCTTGTGAGTGATGTCCAGGTAGACGCAGTCCACGCCCAGGCGCTTCATTTCGTGGTCGATGGCGCGGGCCACGATGTCGCGGGGGGCCAGCTCTTCGCGTGGGTCGAAGCGTGGCATGAAGCGTTCGCCGTTGGGCAGGCGCAACAGGGCGCCCTCGCCGCGCAGGGCTTCGGTGACCAGGAAGCTCTTGGCCTGTGGGTGGTACAGGCAGGTCGGGTGGAACTGGTTGAATTCCAGGTTCGCCACCCGACAACCGGCTCGCCAGGCCATGGCGATGCCGTCGCCACAGGCGCCGTCGGGGTTGCTGGTATAGAGATAGACCTTGGCCGCACCGCCAGTGGCCAGCACGGTGAAGCGCGCACCAAAGGTGTCTACCTCACCGGTGTTGCGGTCGAGCACGTAGGCGCCAAGGCAGCGTTCGCCGGGCAGGCCCAGGCGACGTTCGGTAATCAGGTCGACCGCCACGCGCTGCTCCAGCAGCTGGATATTCGGGCGCTGGCGAGCCTGCTCCAGCAGCGTGGTGAAAATGGCCGCGCCAGTGGCGTCGGCGGCATGGATGATGCGCCGGTGGCTATGGCCGCCTTCACGGGTGAGGTGGAACTCGAAGCCGCCATCATCGACGCTGTAGTGCTCGTCGCGGGTGAAGGGCACGCCTTGCTCGATCAACCACTGGATGGCTTCACGGCTGTGCTCGACGGTAAAACGCACCGCTTCTTCATGGCAAAGGCCGCCGCCAGCATTGAGGGTGTCTTCGACATGCGACTGGACGGTGTCAGTGTTGTCCAGCACCGCCGCGACGCCGCCTTGGGCCCAGAAGGTCGAGCCGTTGGCCAGGTCGCCCTTGCTGAGCACGGCAACGCGCAGGTGGCTGGGGAGGTTAAGTGCCAGGCTGAGACCGGCGGCACCGCTGCCGATCACCAGGACATCATGTTGGAATTGTTGGCTCATGTCGGGACACTAGTAATCTTTGGAAGGGGCGCGGCACAATAGTCACGCGCAGATGGCATTGTGAAACTATCGTTAAACTTGGCCGGGATGCCTTTATAGCAGCCCCGGGTGGCCAATTTCCATGCCACTTGCCAGGTTGCGGCAACCTTTGTGGGAACTTTCCGGCATGGCCGGAAATCCTATGAAGGCTGCCCGTACGCCACAATTTGCCGCGGCGACGCAGGGCGGCAGGCCTGTCCGGGCTGCTCCTGCGTATTCGAAACCTGATTATCGACGTTAGCCGGCCGTGACCGCGCAGCGTCTTCCGTGCAAGCCGACCAAGGGCTGCAGGAAACTTGCTTGGAGGGGAGAACTTTTGCGCAAAGCCCGAGTCTATGGTTGCAAGCCTGAACGATGGCTGTTGCAGCGCTCCTTCGAGTTCACTGAGGAGTGTTCATGCTAACCCAGGAAGAGGATCAGCAGCTTGTCGAGCGCGTTCAGCGCGGCGACAGGCGAGCGTTCGATCTGTTGGTGCTGAAGTATCAGCACAAGATTCTCGGGTTGATCGTGCGGTTCGTTCACGACACCCACGAGGCCCAGGATGTAGCACAGGAAGCCTTTATCAAGGCCTACCGTGCGCTTGGCAACTTTCGCGGCGACAGTGCGTTTTATACGTGGCTGTACCGCATCGCCATCAACACGGCGAAGAACTACCTGGTGTCCCGTGGAAGACGGCCGCCAGACAGCGATGTGAGCTCCGAGGATGCGGAGTTTTACGACGGCGATCATGGTCTCAAGGATCTCGAGTCCCCAGAGCGCTCGTTGTTGCGGGATGAAATCGAAGGCACTGTCCATCGCACCATCCAGCAGCTGCCCGAAGACCTGCGTACGGCATTGACCCTGCGCGAGTTCGACGGACTGAGTTACGAAGACATTGCCAGTGTCATGCAATGTCCGGTGGGTACCGTGCGCTCTCGAATCTTCCGCGCTCGGGAGGCCATAGACAAAGCCCTGCAGCCGTTGTTGCAGGAAACCTGAGACAGCGGCGACAGCCAAGAGAGGAACCGCCATGAGTCGTGAAGCTTTGCAGGAATCGCTGTCCGCGGTGATGGATAACGAAGCGGACGAACTGGAACTGCGTCGGGTGTTGAACGCCGTCGACGATGCCGAAACCCGTGCCACCTGGTCGCGTTACCAGGTCGCCCGTGCAGCCATGCACAAGGAGTTGCTGCTGCCCAACCTGGATATCGCCTCGGCGGTGTCTGCTGCGCTGGCCGACGAAGCCGTGCCCGCCAAGGTCAAGAAAGGCCCGTGGCGCAGCATAGGGCGCCTTGCGGTAGCCGCCTCGGTGACCGTAGCGGTGCTGGCCGGTGTACGCATGTACAACCAGGACGAAATCACGGGTGCCGAGCTGGCTGCCCAGCAACCTGTCCAGCAAGGTCTGAGCGTGCCACAAGCACAGGGCCCGGCTGTTTTGGCAGGCTATAGTGAGAGCAGTGAGCAACCGACCGGGCCAATGGCCAATGGCGTGCTGCAGAACCAGGCCGGCTGGGATCAGCGTCTGCCAGGTTACCTGCGCCAGCATGCCCAGGAATCCGCGCTCAAAGGCACTGAAACGGCATTGCCGTATGCCCGCGCCGCCAGCCTGGAAAACCGTTAAGTAAGGAGGATCATGCGCGCGCTACCTCTCCTGTCGCTGCTGATTGGCAGCTGCATGACGGTGCCAGCATTGGCGGCCAACTCCTCGCCCGAGGCGAGTGAATGGCTGAACAAGCTGGCACAGGCCGAGCAAAAACAGAGCTATCAAGGCTCTTTCGTCTACGAACGCAACGGCAGCTTCTCTTCCCACGATATCTGGCACAGGGTCGAGGACGGCAAGGTCAGCGAGCGGCTGTTGCAGCTCGATGGCGCCGCCCAGGAAATCGTGCGCGTGGATGGCAAGGTGGCGTGTGTCAGCGGGGCCTTGGTCAGCGGTGTTACGACGCCGCCGGATACCGCGCCACGTGTACTTGATCCGCTGAAACTGATGGGCTGGTACGATTTGAGTGTGGCAGGCAAGTCACGGGTCGCCGGGCGCGACGCCGTGATCGTCACGCTCACGCCACGCGACCAGCACCGCTATGCGTTCGAATTGCATCTGGACCGTAACACTGGCCTGCCGCTGCGCTCGTTGATGCTCAACGACAAGGGGCAGTTGCTGGAGCGCTTCCAGATGACTCGCCTCGATACCGACGAATTACCCAGTGATGCTGACCTGCGCCCCAGTGCCGCGTGCAAACCGGTGCAGCATGTGGCGTCCGGCAGCAATGACACGGTCGCCGGCTGGCGTTCGGACTGGTTGCCACCTGGTTTCGAACTGGTCAACAGTTCGGTGCGCCAGGACTCCAAACGCAACAGCTCGGTCAGCAGCCTTATGTATGACGATGGCCTGGCGCGTTTCTCGGTGTTCCTCGAACAAGTGAACGATGATGGCGGTACGGACATGCGCACCCAGCTGGGCCCGACTTCCGCTGTCTCGCGCCGTCTGAACACGCCCAAAGGCAAAGTGATGGTGACCGTGGTTGGCGAAATACCACTGGGTACGGCAGAACGTGTCGCCTTGTCGATGCGCCCACAGGATGCCCAGGCACGTCAGTAATGGCGTGCTTTTGCGGGCCATGCCAAGGCAGGTGGACATACGGCTGAAATGAAATTAAAGCATTGTCATTTGCAATCCTTCGGCAAATTTTCTATAGGTCAGGCTTCTTGGAGCCTGGCCTTTCCTGCTTTGTGCAGGGGTCTTTCTAAACTACCGCTCGTTGTGACGGGAGCCGTATGTCAATACCACGCTTGAAATCCTACCTAACGATGTTCGCCGCCGTGCTCATGCTCGGCCAGGTGCTCACCGCCCAGGCCGAGGAAGCCCTGCCGGACTTCACCACCCTGGTCGAGCAGGCCTCGCCGGCGGTGGTCAACATCAGTACCAAGCAGAAGCTGCCGGATCGCCGCATCGCTGCAGGGCAGATGCCGGACCTGGAAGGCCTGCCGCCGATGTTCCGCGAGTTCTTCGAACGCAACATGCCGCAGCAGCCGCGCTCGCCACGTGGTGACCGCCAGCGCGAGGCGCAGTCGCTGGGCTCGGGCTTCATCATTTCCAGTGATGGCTACGTGCTCACCAACAACCACGTGGTCGCCGACGCCGACGAGATCATCGTCCGCCTGTCGGACCGCAGCGAGCTGCAGGCCAAATTGGTCGGCACCGACCCGCGTACCGACGTGGCCCTGCTGAAGGTCGAGGGCAAGAACCTGCCGATCGTGAAGCTGGGTGATTCCGAGAAGCTCAAGGTGGGTGAGTGGGTACTGGCCATCGGTTCGCCGTTCGGCTTCGACCATTCGGTGACCAAAGGTATCGTCAGCGCCAAGGGCCGGACCCTGCCCAATGACACCTACGTACCGTTCATCCAAACCGACGTGGCCATCAACCCGGGTAACTCCGGTGGTCCGCTGTTCAACATGAAGGGCGAAGTGGTGGGTATCAACTCGCAGATCTTCACCCGTTCTGGCGGTTTCATGGGCTTGTCGTTCGCCATCCCGATCGATGTGGCGATCGATGTCTCCAACCAGCTGAAAAAAGACGGCAAGGTCAGCCGTGGCTGGCTGGGTGTAGTGATTCAGGAGGTCAACAAGGACCTGGCTGAATCCTTCGGCCTGGACAAGCCTGCGGGTGCCCTGGTGGCCCAGGTATTGGAAAACGGCCCGGCTGCCAAGGGCGGCCTGCAGGTGGGTGACGTGATCCTCAGCATGAACGGCCAGCCTATCGTCATGTCGGCCGACCTGCCGCACCTGGTTGGCGGCCTCAAGGATGGCGAGAAGGCCAAGCTGGAAATCATCCGCAACGGCAAGCGTCAGAACCTGGACATCAGCGTGGGCGCACTGCCGGACGACGATGCCGACATTGGCACTGGCGCCGAAGGCAGCGCCGAGCGCAGCAGCAACCGCCTGGGCGTATCGGTGGCCGACCTGACCGCCGAGCAGAAGAAATCCCTGGAGCTCAAGGGAGGCGTGGTCATCAAGGAAGTGCAGGATGGCCCCGCAGCCATGATTGGCCTGCGCCCGGGTGATGTCATCAGCCACCTGAACAACCAGGCCATCGGTTCGGCCAAGGAATTCACCGAAATCGCCAAGGAACTGCCGAAGAACCGTTCGGTATCGATGCGCGTCCTGCGTCAGGGGCGCGCCAGCTTCATCACCTTCAAGCTTGCTGAATAAGCGGTTTCGCAAGGCGAAAAGGGCAGCTTCGGCTGCCCTTTTTCATGAATCTTCACAATTGCGGGGGTGATTGCTGTGTACAGTCGGACAGAGGAATCTCCCATATCCCAGCAGCTTAAGGTACAATTCCCGGCTATTTTTCGGCGGGCGTCCGGCTCGCAGCCTTTTCGAGTGTTGACCTGTGAGTGATTTGAGTCATATCCGCAATTTCTCCATCATCGCCCACATCGACCATGGCAAGTCGACGCTGGCCGACCGTTTCATCCAGATGTGCGGTGGCCTGTCGGCACGCGAAATGGAAGCCCAGGTGCTCGATTCCATGGACCTGGAGCGTGAGCGCGGTATCACCATCAAGGCCCACAGCGTCACGCTTCACTACAAGGCGCAAGACGGCAAAACCTACCAGCTGAACTTCATCGACACCCCCGGTCACGTCGACTTCACCTACGAAGTCTCGCGCTCGCTGGCGGCCTGTGAAGGTGCACTGCTGGTGGTCGATGCTGGCCAGGGCGTTGAAGCCCAGTCCGTGGCCAACTGCTACACCGCCATCGAGCAGGGCCTGGAAGTCATGCCGGTCCTGAACAAGATGGACCTGCCCCAGGCCGACCCGGACCGCGTCAAGGACGAGATCGAGAAGATCATCGGTATCGACGCTACCGACGCCGTGGCCTGCAGCGCCAAGAGCGGCATGGGCGTGGACGAGGTGCTCGAGCGCCTGGTGCACACCATCCCAGCGCCGGAAGGCGAAATCGATGCACCGCTGCAAGCGCTGATCATCGACTCCTGGTTCGACAACTACCTGGGCGTGGTCTCGCTGGTGCGCGTGCGCCATGGCCGTGTAAAGAAAGGCGACAAGATTCTGGTCAAGTCCACCGGCAAGGTGCACCTGGTCGACAGCGTCGGTGTATTCACCCCGAAACACACCCAGACCGCAGATCTGAAAGCCGGTGAAGTGGGCTTCATCATCGCCAGCATCAAGGACATTCATGGTGCGCCGGTGGGTGACACCCTGACCCTGTCGTCGACCCCTGAGGTCGAAGTGCTGGCTGGTTTCAAGAAAATCCAGCCACAGGTTTACGCCGGCCTGTTCCCGGTCAGCTCCGACGACTTCGAGGACTTCCGCGATGCACTGCAGAAGCTGACCCTGAACGACTCGTCCTTGCAGTACATGCCGGAAAGCTCCGACGCACTGGGCTTCGGCTTCCGTTGCGGCTTCCTGGGCATGCTGCACATGGAGATCATCCAGGAGCGCCTGGAGCGCGAATACGACCTGGACCTGATCACCACGGCGCCGAGCGTGATCTACGAGCTCGAGCTCAAGACCGGCGAAACCATCGTCGTCGACAACCCGTCGAAGCTGCCGGATGTCTCGTCCGTCACCGACTTCCGCGAGCCGATCGTCACGGCGACCATCCTGGTGCCGCAGGAGCACCTGGGCAACGTCATCACCCTGTGCATCGAGAAGCGTGGCGTTCAGCGCGACATGCAGTTCCTCGGCAGCCAGGTGCAGGTGCGTTACGACATGCCGATGAACGAAGTGGTGCTCGACTTCTTCGACCGTCTCAAGTCCACCAGCCGCGGCTATGCTTCGCTGGACTATCATTTCGATCGCTACCAGTCGGCCAACCTGGTCAAGCTGGACGTACTGATCAACGGCGACAAGGTCGATGCCTTGGCATTGATCGTGCACCGTGACAACGCGGCCTACAAAGGCCGAGCGTTGACCGAGAAGATGAAGGAACTGATCCCTCGGCAGATGTTCGACGTGGCGATCCAGGCAGCCATTGGCGGCCAGATCATTGCGCGGACAACCGTCAAGGCGCTCAGAAAGAACGTACTGGCCAAGTGCTACGGTGGTGACGTCAGCCGTAAGAAGAAACTGCTGGAGAAGCAGAAGGCCGGTAAGAAACGCATGAAACAGGTGGGCAACGTGGAGATTCCACAAGAAGCCTTCCTCGCCGTGCTCAGGTTGGATAGCTAGGTCCTATGTCGCTAAATTTCCCGCTGTTGCTAGTCATCGCCGTCTTCGTCTGCGGTCTGCTGGGCTTGATCGACCTGCTGTTCCTGGCCCCGCGCCGGCGTGCGGCAATCGCCAACTATCAGGGCAGCGTCAGCCAGCCCGAGATGGCGGTGGTCGAACGCCTGAACAAGGAGCCGTTGCTGGTCGAGTACGGCAAGTCGTTCTTCCCGGTGCTGTTCATCGTGCTGGTGCTGCGTTCGTTCCTGGTCGAGCCGTTCCAGATCCCGTCGGGTTCGATGAAACCGACGCTGGAAGTGGGCGACTTCATCCTGGTGAACAAGTTCTCGTACGGCATTCGTCTGCCGGTGATCGACAAGAAGGTCATCGAGGTCGGTGATCCGCAACGCGGGGATGTGATGGTGTTCCGTTACCCGAGCGACCCGAACGTCAACTACATCAAGCGTGTAGTAGGCCTGCCGGGCGACGTGGTCCGCTACACCAACGACAAGCGGTTGTTCGTCAACGGCCAGCCGATTGCCGAACAACTGGTGGGCAGCGAACCGGGCACCTTGGGCAGCGCGCAGCTGTACAAGGAAAAGCTCGGCGAGGCCGAACACCTGATCCGCAAGGAGATGAGCCGTTATCGCATGCCGCCGGACCAGCAGTGGACCGTGCCGGCAGGCCATTACTTCATGATGGGCGACAACCGCGACAACTCCAACGACAGCCGTTTCTGGGATGACCCGAACATTCCCAAGGAACTGCACGGCATGGTTCCGGACAGGAACATTGTCGGCAAGGCCTTCGCGGTGTGGATGAGCTGGCCAGAGCCCAAACTCAGCCATCTGCCCAACCTGTCGCGGGTCGGTCTGATCCATTGATACCCATCGGCGCTGTCCAGCAGACAGCGCCGAATGCATTTCTGACATAGGCTGTGTTCTCAGGGATCGGGAGATTCGCCGCACATCGCGCGGCGCACCACAGCCAAACAGTCTTTCAGGATGTTGATTTGAACAACGCGTTGAACAACCAACGGGTGGCCGCATGACTGCTTCCCTTGCCCGTCTGGAGCGAAAGCTCGGTTACACCTTCAAGAACCAGGACCAGATGCTCCTGGCGCTGACCCATCGCAGTTACGCCGGGCGCAACAATGAGCGCCTGGAGTTTCTCGGCGATGCCATTCTCAACTTCGTCGCCGGCGAAGCGCTGTTCGAGCGCTTCCCGCAGGCCCGCGAAGGCCAGCTTTCGCGCCTGCGCGCGCGCTTGGTCAAGGGCGAGACCCTGGCCCGCTTGGCCCGTGGTTTCGACCTGGGCGAATACCTGCGCCTGGGTTCGGGTGAGCTCAAAAGTGGCGGTTTCCGTCGCGAGTCGATCCTGGCCGACGCCCTGGAGGCACTGATTGGTGCCATCTACCTGGACGCTGACATGGACACTGCCCGGGAACGCGTCCTGGCCTGGCTGGCCGACGAGTTCGAGGGCCTGACCCTGGTCGACACCAACAAGGACCCGAAAACCCGCCTGCAAGAGTTCCTGCAGTCGCGCAGCTGTGAGCTGCCGCGTTACGAAGTAGTGGATATCCAGGGTGAACCGCACTGCCGCACCTTCTTCGTCGAATGCGAAGTGGTACTGCTGAACAACAAGAGCCGTGGTCAGGGCGTTAGCCGGCGTATCGCCGAGCAAGTCGCCGCCGCGTCTGCACTGATCGCCCTGGGCGTGGAGAATGGCAATGACTGATAACAACCCGACTCGCTGCGGCTACGTGGCCATTGTCGGCCGCCCCAACGTGGGCAAGTCGACCCTGCTCAACCACATCCTGGGCCAGAAGCTCGCGATCACTTCGCGCAAGCCGCAGACCACCCGCCACAACATGCTCGGCATCAAGACCGAGGGTGATGTACAGGCGATCTACGTTGATACCCCTGGTATGCACAAGGCCAACGACAAGGCCTTGAACCGCTACATGAACCGCAACGCCTCGGCGGCCCTGAAGGACGTCGACGTGGTGATCTTCGTGGTCGACCGCACCAAGTGGACCGACGAGGATCAACTGGTGCTGGAGCGTGTGCAGTACGTGACCGGCCCGTTGATCATTGCGGTCAACAAGACCGACCGCATGGAAGAGAAGGCCGAGTTGATCCCGCACCTGCAGTGGCTGCAGGAGCAACTGCCGAACGCCGAAGTCATGCCGATTTCCGCGCAGCAGGGGCACAACCTCGACGCGCTGGAAGCACAGATCGCCAAGCACCTCCCCGAGAACGATCACTTCTTCCCGGAGGACCAGATCACCGACCGCAGCAGCCGCTTCCTGGCTGCCGAGCTGGTGCGCGAGAAAATCATGCGCCAGTTGGGTGCGGAGCTGCCTTACCAGATCACCGTGGAGATCGAGGAGTTCAAGCAGCAGGGCCATGTGCTGCACATTCACGCGCTGATCCTGGTTGAACGCGACGGCCAGAAGAAAATTATCATTGGCGACAAGGGCGAGCGTATCAAGCGTATCGGCTCTGAGGCGCGCAAGGACATGGAGGTGCTGTTCGACTCCAAGGTCATGCTCAACCTGTGGGTCAAGGTGAAAGGCGGCTGGTCCGACGACGAGCGCGCCCTGCGTTCTCTGGGCTACGGCGACCTGTAAGTTACCTCAGCGCACGGGTCGTCCTGTGGGAGCGGGCCTGCCCGCGAATGCGATAGTGGACTCACTGGCGCTTTCGCGGGCAAGCCCGCTCCCACAATTACATCTGGCCCCCCAGAGATAGTGCATGGACCAACCCACCCCCCAGCCAGCCTATGTGCTGCACAGCCGAGCCTACAAGGAAACCAGCGCGCTGGTGGACTTCTTCACCCCCCAGGGCCGCGTGCGCGCCGTGTTGCGCCGCGCGCGCAGCAAAGGGGGCAGCCTGGTGCGGCCGTTCGTGCCGCTGGAGGTGGAGCTGCGTGGACGTGGTGAGCTGAAGAATGTCGGGCGTATGGACAGCGCTGGTACCGCCGCCTGGCTGCACGGCGATGCCCTGTTCAGCGGGTTGTACCTCAACGAATTGCTGATGCGCCTGCTGCCCGCCGAGGCGCCGTTCCCGACCCTTTTCGAGCACTACACATTGACCTTGCAGGCCTTGGGCGCCAGGCGCCCGCTGGAGCCGCTGCTGCGCTCTTTCGAATGGCGGCTGCTGGACGAGCTCGGTTATGCGTTTTCCTTGCAACAGGACGTTAATGACCAACCTGTCGCTGCCGACGGCCTGTACCGTTTGCGCGTGGATGCCGGCTTGGAGCGGGTCGAGTTGGCACAACCCGGCTTGTTCCGTGGTACCGAACTGCTGGCTTTGGCCGACGCCAACTGGGAGGCCCCAGGTGCCTTGCTGGCTGCCAAGCGCCTGATGCGCCAGGCACTGGCGGTTCACCTGGGGGCAAAACCGCTGGTCAGCCGGGAACTGTTTCGCAAGCGCTGATCACGACGTATGCTGTGGGGCTCAATCTTCAGGAGAGCCTTTCGTGACTCACAGCAACCGCATGCTTCTTGGCGTAAACATCGACCACGTGGCGACCCTGCGCCAGGCCCGTGGCACGCGTTACCCTGACCCGGTCAAGGCTGCCCTGGACGCCGAGGAAGCGGGCGCCGATGGCATCACTGTGCACCTGCGCGAAGACCGCCGGCACATCCAGGAGCGGGATGTGGTGGTGCTCA
The DNA here is from genome assembly GCF_001320885.1 of Pseudomonas sp. NBRC 111140. NCBI lineage: Bacteria > Pseudomonadati > Pseudomonadota > Gammaproteobacteria > Pseudomonadales > Pseudomonadaceae > Pseudomonas > Pseudomonas sp. NBRC 111140. The sequence goes on along the minus strand of NZ_BCBQ01000080.1, from coordinate 7,494 downwards.
AGGATGTGCTGCAGACGCGCATGAACTTCGAGATGGGCGTTACCGAAGAGATGATGGCGTTTGCCGAGAAGATTCGCCCGGCACACATCTGCCTGGTACCCGAAACCCGTCAGGAACTGACCACCGAAGGTGGCCTGGATGTGGCAGGTCAGGAAGCTCGGATCAAGGCTGCTGTGGAGCGCCTGGCGCGTACCGGTGCCGAGGTGTCGTTGTTCATCGATGCCGATGAGCGGCAGATCGAGGCCTCGCGTCGGGTTGGCGCGCCGGCGATCGAGCTGCACACCGGGCGTTATGCCGATGCCCAAACCCCAACCGAAGTGGCTGAAGAACTCAAGCGTATCGTCGATGGTGTGGCGTTTGGTGTGGGGCAGGGGCTGATCGTCAATGCTGGCCATGGGTTGCATTACCACAACGTCGAGGCAGTGGCGGCAATCAAAGGCATCAATGAACTGAACATCGGCCATGCGCTGGTGGCACATGCCTTGTTCGTTGGCTTCAAAGCTGCTGTGGCGGAGATGAAAGCCCTGATCGTAGCGGCTTCGCGCTGATTTGTTGGTTGCCTGTACCGGCTTTGTCGCAGGTACAGGCAGCTGATCATTCGCCAGGAAACACCAGGGTAAAGCGGGTAGGCCCCAAGGGGCTGCTGCTCACTTCGACCCGACCGCCATGCAACTGCATGATCGATTTGACGATTGCCAGCCCTAAACCGGTCCCGCCCTCCAACCGCGAACGCCCCGCGCCCACCCGGTAGAACCGTTCGAACAAGCGTGACTGGTGCTCTGCAGCAATACCAGGCCCTCGGTTCTCCACCGCTAGCCGTACTTCGTTGCCCGCACGCTCGATACGCAGTTCGACGGGCTCACCTTCCGGGCTGTGCCGAATGGCATTGCTCAACAGGTTCGACAGTGCTCGCTGGAACATCAGCCGGTCACCCTGTGCAGTCCCCCAGCCCTGAACGCGTAGCTCAACTGCCTTCAGCTCGGCACTGAAAGTAAACAGCTCGACAACCCGCGCTGTCTCGTCAGCCAGCGCCAAGGGTTTTAACGCGACTTGTGCTTGCGGCTGGTTGGCCTGGGCGAGAAACAGCATGTCGTTGATGATGCGGTTGAGCCGGGTCAGCTCTTCGATGCTGTCTTCCAGCACTTCCCGATAGTTCGCATTGTCCCGCTCACGGGCCAGTGTCACCTGCGTCTTGCCCATCAGGTTGCTCAACGGCGTACGCAGTTCATGGGCCAAATCGTCAGAGAACTGCGACAGCTGGCTGACACCCTGATCCAGGCGGTCGAGCATCACGTTAATGCTGCTGGCCAGTTCCGCCAGCTCTTGCGGCAAGCCGGTAGAGGGCAGGCGGTGTTGCAAGTCTTGGGCGGACACCTGCCCGGCAATGCGCCGGAAGTGCCGCAACGGCTTCAAGCCACGTTGCATCAGCCACCAGGCACCCGCACCAATCAGGACCAACAGCAGCGGCAACGCCAGCAAGGTGGAGTGCAGGTAGGCCTGCAGCAGGGCGTTGTCGTCGGCGCGGTTGAGCGACATCATCACCTTGACCGGCGTGTTGTCGCGCAAGCGCATCTGCCGGGTAACGGTGAGCATCTGGTTGCCGCTGCTGTCGCGCCATTCGTGAAAGGCCAGGCGGGCATCGGTGTGCAGTTCGCCGACTCGCGCTTCCAGGGCTGGGCCGAGGCTGAGCAGGTGCGGGTGGCGGCCGTCCAGCGCCAGCACGCTGAGGCTCAGGTTGTCATGCCCCATCACCAGGTCGAGCAGTGGATGGGCGCGGGTGCCCAGGTCTTCGCTGCGCAGGTCGACGCGCAGGTTGTGCTCGACCTGCAACATTTTGCGCGCCAGATCCTTGCGCGCGCGGCTGTCCAGTTCGTGATCCAAGGCGAACACGGCCAGGCAGGCCAGCAGCATTACCAGGGCGGCGCCCATCAGTGTCACGCTCAGGCCCAGGCGCAGTGACAGGCTGGGGTTTCTCAAAAGCGCGCCTCAAGTACATAGCCCACGCCACGCAGGGTGTGAATCAGCTTGTTATCGAACGGGTCGTCGATCTTGGCCCGCAGGCGCCGGATCGAGACCTCGACCACGTTGGTGTCGCAGTCGAAGTTCATGTCCCACACCAGCGAAATGATCTGCGTGCGCGACAGCACTTCGCCTGTCTGGCGCATCAGCAGGTGCAGCAGGGCGAACTCCTTGGCGGTCAGGTCGATGCGCTGTCCGGCGCGGTAAGCGCGGTGGCGGCCGGGGTCCAGTTCCAGGTCGGCGACCCGCAGGGTGCTGGGCTGCAGTTGCTGGTCGTTGCGGCGCAGCAGGCTGCGGATGCGCGCCAACAGCTCAGGGAACTCGAAGGGTTTGAGCAGGTAGTCGTCGGCGCCCAGGTCCAGGCCTTTGACCCGGTCGGCCAGGCGGCCGTGGGCGGTAAGCATCATGATGCGCGTTGCCGACTCGGCGCGCAGGCGTTGCAGCACGGTCCAGCCATCGAGTTCAGGCAGGTTGACGTCGAGAATGACCAGCTCATAGGGCTGTTGACGGGCCAGGTGCAGGCCATCGGTGCCAGTGTGGGCGCAGTCGACCACATAGCCGTTCTCGCGCAGGCCTTGTTGCAAATAGTCGGCGGTTCGCAGCTCGTCCTCGATGATCAGTAGGCGCATGGGTTGCTCGGTATGATGAAAGGGGGGCGATTCTCGACCCTGTAGTGACATCAGGGTCAAGCAGCAGGATGTTACGGCATGCAAATGGCGCTGCGGCGCAGATAACCGATTTGTAATCCTGGCGTAATCTGGCTGCCTGCCAGGGCCACATTGCAGGACTGTAATCCCCGCCTCACCTTGTCGTTAGCTAGCCCTCGCTAGGATGGCCATGTCTGATCGGTTATCACGAGGCAACCACGATGAACCTGACCAAATACCTGCTGTTGGCCACCCTTGCCCTGGGCAGCGCCAGTGTCTATGCCGAGGGCGGTGCGGAGCGCTCGAAGCAGTTCTGGCAAGCCTTCCGCGAAGACCAGCAGCGCTTGCACGGTGACAAGCAACAGGCTGTTGCGGAGCGCGAGCGCAAGGCGCAAGAGAAGGCCCGCGAGGTGGCCAAGGACTGAGGTAACAACACCTGCGCCGCGACAGCTCCTCGCCGCAGGTGTATTCAGGCGCCCAGACGGGCGCCTTTTTTATTTGCGCGCCAGCAGGGTGGCGCGGCGAGGGGCCGGTAGGCCTTCGAGGGTTTTGCTATGGTCGTTCGGGTCGAGGAAGTCGCCCAGCGACTGGTAGCGCATCCACTCGGTGCTGCGCTGCTCCTCGACGCTGGTGACACTAACGTCGACGCAGCGTACATCGCTGAAGCCGGCACGGCGCAACCAGCGGGCCAGGGCCGGTACCGACGGCAGGTACCAGACGTTGCGCATCTGTGCGTAACGGTCCTCTGGCACCAGCACCTGGTTTTCGTCGCCTTCGATCACCAGGGTTTCCAGCACCAGCTCGCCACCTTTGACCAAACAGTCCTTGAGCGCCAGCAGGTGCTCGATGGGCGAGCGGCGGTGGTAGAACACACCCATGGAAAATACCGTGTCGAAACCTTCCAGGTTGGCGGGCAGGTCCTCCAGGGCGAACGGCAGGTGCCAGGCTGGCAGCTCCGGCAGGTACTGTTGCACGGCCTGGAACTGGCAGAAGAACAGCCAGTTGGGGTCGACGCCAATCACCATGTCCGCACCGGCACCGAGCATGCGCCACTGGTAGTAGCCATTGCCACAGCCAACGTCGAGCACGCGCTTGCCCTTGAGGTTCAGGTGCGGGCTTACCCGCGACCATTTCCAGTCCGAATGCCACTCGGTGTCCACATGCACGCCAAACAGGTCGAACGGCCCTTTGCGCCAAGGCGACAGGCCCATCAGTGCCTGGCGCATCTGCGCGCGGGTGGCGTCGTCGCAGTCGCAGTCCAGGCGTAGCCCGTTGACCAGGTCTATTTCGCTGGGTTGCAGGGTGGGCAGGGCTTGGAGTGCACCGCGCCAGCGGTCGAGGTCACCGTGGCCCTTTTCCAGCTTGGCTTCCAGTTGCGCTTGCAGGCCTTGCGACCAGGAAGCCAGGGGCGTACCCGCCAGGCGGCGGACGAGAGGGGACAGATCGATCATGGCAGGGCTATCAACGAGGCGAAGTTAAGGCATTGGAACCAGGGCACCACTTTCGAGAAGCCGGCAGCGCGCAGGCGCTCCTGATGGGCTTCGAGCGTATCGGGCCTCATCACGTTTTCAATGGCGCTGCGCTTCTGGGCAATTTCCAGTTCGCTGTAGCCATTGGCCCGCTTGAAGTCCAGGTGCAGTTCATTGAGCAGGTCCTGCTCTTGCTCATCAGCGAAGCGCAGTTTCTCCGAAAGGATCAGTGCGCCACCCGGCAGCAGCGCCTGGCGGATACGCCCGAGCAGTTCCAGGCGCTGGTCGGGGGCGATGAACTGCAGGGTGAAGTTCATCGCCACCACCGAGGCGGGCTCGAAGGGCAGGGCAAGGATATCGGCTTCCAGCACTTGCACCGGCAGCAACTCCTGGAACATCGAGTCCTGGGCGGTGAGGTACTGGCGGCAGCGCTCGACCATGGCGGCGGAGTTGTCCACCGCGATCACCCTGCAGCCATCGCTGCGTACATGGCGACGCAGCGACTGGGTGACGGCACCCAGTGAGGCACCCAAGTCGTACAACGCGGTGTTTGGCTGGGCGAATCGTGCGGCCAGCACGCCGAGGTTCTCGACGATGGTGGGGTAACCGGGCACCGAGCGCTTGATCATGTCCGGGAACACGCGCACCACGTCTTCGTTGAACACGAAGTCGGGCACCTGCTCCAGGGGTTGGGCGAAAAGGCGGTCGGGTTGTTTGCTCACGGCGGGCTCGATACAGGGTGAAACGGGGGCGCATTTTATCCCAATGGCCACGCATCTTGCCATGGTAATGCTCAGGGACGGAAGGTTCATGCCGAGGTTAAAGAACTTTCCCACAGCGTTAAGTTACAGCGCTTAATGAATTGAGTACGGTTCAAGTGGAAGCTTTGAGTGCAATTAATTTATTGGCCTTATGGATTGAACTATGAATGTGACGACTGGGTGGGAAGCGCTGCCCGTAGATGAACTTGACCCCATGGCCAAGGTGAAAATGCTGCCGGAGCGCTACTTTTCATTTCTTGGAAATCGGATGGGCAACAGTCAGCAAATCGGAAGTTTACTGACGGCCGAGAACCTTAAAGCTATCAAGAAATACGTCAATGTCGTCAATCAGCTACCCCGTACGCAGGCAGAGATTGAACGGGAGGTCGACTACGGTGCTCTAGGGGTTGATGTGACGATGGTCAATGACCTTTATGTTGCGTTGCACCGGCATGTCTATGAATGGGACATACTGGAGCGCAGTATCAAGCAGTTAGGTCCTGAAATTGAATTGTTTGCTGAAAGCCTGGTGCAGCGTGGCGGTAACTTGCTGGATAACCTTGAAAATAGCGAGGTTTTCGCAGCACTCAAAAAGCGCAAGGCTGAGCAAGGGGGTAATGTCTACACGCAGGAGTTCAGTGAGGAAGAGCAAGCTCAGATCACAAACCTGCTCACGCCTGGCATCACTGAGCTGGTCAGAGAAATCGAAAGCACTCAGCGGCGAATCGATGATGTCGATGCGCGTGCCAACTGGTTCAACAATGAAATAAAACGTGAGCTCAAACCGCGCATGGGGCGCTTGCTGAAGCACTTCGATGAGAAGGTGTCCCCTGAGGGAACCCTGGAGAAACGCAGGCAGCTCGATCAATGGGATGAGCAGATCGATCAATTGAAGTCCGAGTACGATGCCAATGTGGGTTATGCGTTCACCGGTATGGTGTTAGGGCCGATTGGTCTGGTTATCACCGGGGGCGTTTTCGGCAGCCAGGCGGAACGCATCAGGGCCACGAAGAATGCGTTGATTGAACAGCGCGATGAGCTGGCGCGTGCGTTGGCCATGGTGGCGCCTGCCTTGAAAGACTTTGAGCGTGTTTCGACGCTGGTCAGGGACTTGCAGTTCAGATGCAAAGATCTGTCGGCGGCGACCAAGCGCTTGGCCGATGTCTGGTTGTTCCTTGCCTCGTATGCCAGTACCTCGGTCAGTGAAGCCAAGGAACTGGGTACGATCACCCAGCTCGAGTCCTTCGTGCATGATTTTTCCGAAGTCATAAAACCGTGGGCCAAGATAGGAAATATCTGCCACACGCTGTCCCAACTGTTCAATGAGCTGGTTGACGAATATGAGGAAGCTTGACATGGATGTTGCCAATATTGAAAACGTCATGCCTGATTTTGTGCGAATGCATAAAGCACAGGGCCAAATATTTCAGCGCCTGGAAAGGTGGGAGATGAACGTGCTTCCAGGGGCACGCGAGCAATTGGATGAATTGCGTGTGCTGTTGCTGGCTGTAGAGCGTGGATTCAAGGAGAGTTTGATAGGGGGTATCACGTTACTGGAGGACCGTGATTTCATTCCGGGTAAGGGAGGAACCGATAATCACCAACGGCTGGCCAGTGTTCTGGACCGCCTGAGCCAGTATCAGGCGCGGCTGGTCGGGAAAAATCTGCGATTGGAACTTTTTTCATTATCGGCGATGGTCGACTCTTTGGAGGCGTTGGCAGAAAAAACGGCCACCCTTGAAGCCCAGTCTGCTTTGTTCGAACAACGGTTGGTACAACTGCGACAACAACGGGCGGATATCGTCCAGGCTATCGAGTTGTTCGAAAAACCTTCGGTTGCCAGTGCACTGAAGGGGCTCATCCCAAGTGATGAAGAAATTGACCAGATAATGGGGTTGATCACAGACCCTAAGTTCGACGCCAATTTGTTCAAGGCGGTGGCGCAAAAGCTTGCCAGCCACGCTGATGCGCTGGAAGGGGCCAGGACATTCAGCGATTTGGGCGAGGCCCGTGCTCGCCTTGATAAAAAAATCGAGGAAGCACTGGGTGACCAACGGCAGGTGCAGCGCCCCCTGCAAACGGCGCGGGATGAGTTGGAAGCGGTCAAGGCTTTGTCAGGTGTCGAACCACTGAAGAATGACTGGCTGCACGAGCTTCGCAAGGTGGAGCTGGAGTGGCAGGCTCGGGCCGTAAAACTCAGCGCGACGATGGACTTGGACACCGCCACGGTCGCGCTGAAAGAGCTCTGCGAATACCTGAAAGCGGTGCAATTGATGTATGACCGCAGTTGATCGCCCTTAGCGGACGATAATCTTGCAGTCGAAGGTTTGCACGGGGGCGACATCAGCAGCCCAAGGCTGCTGGTAGGTCAGAACCAGTTGGGCATCCCCGCTGTTGCTGGCTTGGAAGCGCCAGGTGGAGACACCGGCGCTGCCGACCACACCCTCTTCTTCCGGGGCACTGTACACCTCTGAGCCGACGCTGTGCAGCACGCTTGAGGCTGCATCCTGAACACGCCAGCGGTAGCCGGTGGAGGGGTTGCTGGGCAGGGTCAGGGTCAGGATCTGGCCGACTTGCAGGCGCTTGGGGCACTCGCTT
>NZ_BCBQ01000079.1:0-32740 GCF_001320885.1 Pseudomonas sp. NBRC 111140 | reverse complement strand
GGGTCTTCGACATCGTGGCTTTCCACTTCCACGCCATCCTGCAGGATGCTGACGTGGTAGCCATGCACACGCATCACCGTGCGCGACGGCAAGCCGATCATCGAGTAACGGCCCCACTTCTCGCCGCCCTGCACCGATTCGAGCAGGTACGAGTTGGGTTGGTCAGCCAGTTTCAGGTAGATCGACAGCGGCGTGTCGAAGTCGGCCAGGGTTTCGCAGGCCAAAGGAATGCGGTTGTAGCCGGCAGCGGCCAGGCGCAGGAATTCTTCGCGGTTCATGAGTAGCCTCGTGGCAAGCAGCAGTAGGTCAGGCAAACGGACGGGCCGGCACGCGCCGGCAGGCAAAAGTCAGGCGCGCCAACGCCAACGGGCCAGGGCCTTGATGACTTTCATCCAGAATTTGCCGGTAACCACCACGGTGGGCTCTCTGTCTTGTGAGGCTTGAAGGTCCGCCAACGTTATCCCAGTGGCCGGGTCTGCGCAACCAGGCAGCAAAGCGCGCAGATCGTCGATCACCAGGTTGGGGGATTCGTCGTTGATCGGCCGGCCATGGTTGTAGCCGTAGGTCAGGCCCACGCATTGCACACCAGCTGCCTTGGCGGCCAGCACGTCACTGCGCGAATCGCCGACAAACAGCGACTGCTGCGGAGTAACACCGGCCATCTGCATGACGAACAGCAGCGCCGCCGGGTCGGGCTTCTTCTGCGGCAGGGTGTCACCGCCGATGATCCAGCGGAAGTAGTTGCCGATCTTCATCTGGTCCAGCAGCGGGCCAACGAAGCGCTCAGGCTTGTTGGTAATCAGCGCCATCTCCACACCCTGCTTGCGCAGCCAGCGCAGGGTGTCCCGCACGCCGGGGTAGACCACCGTCAGCTCATGGCTTTCGGCATAGGCGTCCATGAACAGCGCCAGCGCCTGCTCGGCCAGGGCGTCGTCCACTGTGGTGTGGTCGATGCCTCCGGCCAACGCCCGACGCACCAGCACCTGGGCACCATTGCCAACCCAGTGGCGCACGGCCTCAAGGCCTGCAGGCGGGCGCCCCAGTTCGAGCAGCATACGGTCCACGGCGGCGGCCAGGTCTGGCACGGAGTCGATCAGGGTACCGTCCAGATCGAACATCACCAGCCTCGGCAGCGTCCCCGGGAACAGCTGCTCGAAGCCACTCATGGGCGGGCCAGGGCCAGTTCGGCGCGCATCTTGGCGATGACTTCCTGGTAGTCCGGGGCGTTGAAGATCGCCGAGCCAGCCACGAAGGTGTCAGCGCCAGCGGCAGCGATCTCGCGGATGTTGTTGACGTTCACGCCGCCGTCGATTTCCAGGCGGATATCACGGCCACTGGCGTCGATCAGCGCACGCGCTTCGCGCAGTTTGTCGAGGGTGCCGGGGATGAACTTTTGCCCGCCAAAGCCTGGGTTGACGCTCATCAGCAACACCATGTCGATCTTGTCCATCACATACTTCAGGGCGTCCAGGCTGGTGGCCGGGTTGAACACCAGGCCAGCCTTGCAGCCACCGTCCTTGATCAGTTGCAGCGAACGGTCGATGTGCTGCGTGGCTTCCGGGTGGAAGGTGATGTAGGTTGCGCCGGCTTCGATGAAGTCGCCGATGATACGGTCGACGGGGCTGACCATCAGGTGCACGTCGATCGGCGCGGTGACGCCGTACTTGCGCAGGGCGGTGCAAACCATCGGACCAATGGTCAGGTTGGGGACATAGTGGTTGTCCATGACATCGAAGTGAACGATGTCTGCACCCGCAGCCAATACCTTGTCGACGTCCTCACCCAGGCGGGCAAAATCGGCGGAGAGAATGGAGGGGGCAATAGCGTAGGGCTGCATGGCGCACCTGTTGGCAGAATCACGGTGGCGCGCATTGTAACTCAGGGAAACGGATAGAGGCTGATTGGTATCAATCCATGTCGACCAGCTGTTTCAACCTGTACCGGCCTCTTCGTGGCTAACGCCGCGAAGAGGCCGGTACAGGCACCTCCTCATCAGGCCGGCTGTTGGGTCCTCAGCTTCTCGCTGCGCCCACGCAGCCACTCCAGGGTCAGCAGCAACACCACCGAGAAAGCAATCAGCAAGGTTGCCGCCGCAGCAATGGTCGGGCTGAGGTTTTCGCGGATACCGCTGAACATCTGCCGCGGCAGGGTCGCCTGCTCCGGCCCGGCCAGAAACAGTGTTACCACCACTTCGTCAAACGAAGTGGCAAAGGCGAACAGCGCGCCCGAGATAACACCGGGTGCAATCAGTGGCAGGGTCACTCGGCGGAAGGTCAGCAGCGGCGAGGCACCCAGGCTGGCCGCCGCGCGCACCAGGTTGTAGTTGAAGCCCTGCAAGGTTGCCGACACGGTAATGATGACGAACGGCACACCCAGCACCGCATGCACCAGAATCAGCGAGGTAAAACTGTTGCCCATGCCCAGTGGGGCGAAGAACAGGTAACTGGCGACCCCGATGATCACCACCGGGACCACCATTGGCGATATCACCAGCGCCATCACCAGCGACTTGCCGGGGAAGTCGCCACGGGTCAGCCCGATGGCCGCCAGGGTGCCGAACACCATGGCCAGCACCGTGGCCGCCGGGGCGACGATGATGCTGTTCTTCAACGCCCGCATCCACTCGGCCGAGCCGAAGAAGTCCTGATACCACTGCAGCGAGAAGCCCTGCAGCGGGTACACCAGGAAGCTGCCACTGTTGAACGACAGCGGCACGATCACCAGCACCGGCAAGATCAGGAACAGCAGGATCAAGCCACAAAGAATGCGCAGGCTATAGAACCAGACCCGTTCCACGGGCGACATGTATGGGCTCAGCATGACAGGCTCCTCAGCTCAGGCGCAGGCGGCTGGCGCCGACCAGCCAGCTATAGATCAAGTACAACAGCACAGTCGCCAGCAGCAGCAGCCCGCCCAGCGCGGTGGCCATGCCCCAGTTGATGCTGGTGTTGGTATAGAAAGCGACGAAGTAGCTGACCATCTGGTCGTTCGGGCTGCCGAGCAGCGCCGGGGTGATGTAGTAGCCGATGGCCAGGATGAACACCAGCAGGCACCCCGCGCCAACGCCGGCATAGGTCTGCGGGAAGTACACCCGCCAGAAGCTGGCGAACGGGTGGCACCCCAGCGAGATCGCCGCGCGCATATAGCTGGGCGAAATGCCCTTCATCACGCTGTACAGCGGCAGAATCATGAACGGCAGCAGAATGTGCACCATGGAGATGTACACACCGGTGCGGTTGAACACCAGTTCCAGCGGCTGGTCGATGATGCCCATGGCCATCAGCGCACTGTTGATCAGGCCGCCCGACTGCAGCAGCACGATCCACGCCGCCACCCGCACCAGGATCGAGGTCCAGAACGGCAGCAGTACCAAGATCATCAGCAGGTTGCTCTGGCGGGTCGGCAGGTTGGCCAACAGGTAGGCCAACGGATAGGCCAGCACAAGGCAGATGGCGGTAATCACCACACCCATCCACAGGGTGCGGGCGAAGATATCCAGGTAAATGGCCTGGTCCGGGGTGGCCTTGGCCAGTTCGCCAAGGTCGTCGATACGGTGGTCGACAGAGGCCAGCAGGTAAAAAGAAGTCACCGAACTGGTATTGCGGCGTATGGCCTGCCAGTAGGCCGGGTCGCCCCAACGCTCGTCAACGGCCTGCAAAGCGTCTTTGTAAGAGGCAGGCTCAGCCTTGAATGGCAGTGCCCGGGCTGTCTTGGTCAACAAGCTGCGGTAGCCAGCCAGCTCCATGTTCAAGCGCTTGGAAAGGTCGCCAAGGGTCTGGTTCTTGCGCGATTCGGCCAGGTCCTGGCTCAGTGCCTTGTACACATCCTCGCCCGGCAGGCTCTTGCCGTCCCACTGGGTGATGATGTCTACCGTGCGTGGCAAGCCACCGACCACTTCCGGGTTGCCGACGCTCTTGTACAGCAGCGCCGCGATCGGCACCAGGAACACCAGCAGAAGAAACAGCGCCAACGGCGCGATCAACGCCTGCGCCTTCCAGCGGTTGACCCGCTCGGCGTGTTTGAGGCGCTGCTTGAGACTTGGACCTGCGCCTTCTTTTAGGGGCACTGCAATGGCCATGGCGAACTCCGCGAAACAGGGAAACGGGGAGCGCGGACCCAGCGGCCAGCGCCCCTTTGATGCGCCTTACTTCTTCGCCGCCCAGGCGTTGAAGCGTTGCTCCAGCTGCTCGCTGTTGTCAGCCCAGAAGGCCACATCGATCTGCACCTGGTTGGCGATGTTTTCAGGCGTGGTCGGCATGTCCTTCTTCACGTCTTCCGACAGCAAGCTCACGGCCTTGGCGTTGGCCGGGCCGTAGGCGATGTTCTCGGAGTAGATCTTCTGCTGCTCGGGTTTGACGCTATAGGCAATGAATTTCTTGGCTTCTTCGGCGTTCTTGGCACCTTTAGGAATCGCCCAGGCATCAAAGTCGTAGATACCGCCGTTCCACACCACTTTGAGGTTGCTTTCCTTCTGCACAGCGGCAATACGGCCGTTGTAGGCAGAACTCATGACCACGTCACCGGAGGCCAGGAACTGCGGTGGCTGCGCGCCAGCTTCCCACCACTGGATGTTGGGCTTGAGTTCATCGAGCTTCTTGAAGGCGCGGTCCTGGCCTTCCTTGGTGGCCAGCACTTTGTAGACGTCCTTGGGCGCAACGCCATCGGCCATCAGTGCGAATTCCATCGTGTACTTGGCGCCCTTGCGCAGGCCACGCTTGCCCGGGAACTGCTTGGTGTCCCAGAAGTCGGCCCAGCTGGTGGGGGCGGTCTTGAGCTTGTCGGCGTTGTAGGCCATGACCGTGGACCATACGAAGAAGCCTACGCCGCAAGGCTGGATGGCCCCAGGTACATAGTCGGCGTCATCGCCGAACAGTGCCGGGTCGAGTTCTTCGAACATGCCCTCATCGCAACCGCGCGCCAACTCCGGCGACTCGACCTCTACCAGGTTCCACGACACGCTCTTGGTGTCGACCATCGCCTTGACCTTGGCCATTTCGCCGTTGTACTCGCCTGCGACGATCTTGCCATTACCCGCCTTTTCCCATGGCTCGTAGAACGCTTTGACCTGGGCAGCCTTGTTGGCGCCCCCGAACGAGATCACGGTGAGGTCTGCGGCCATGGCCTGGCCAGCGGCGAACAGCCCCAGGGCCAGGGCGGTCAGTTTCAACTGCTTGCGCATTATTATTCTCTCCACAGTACAGGGTTGGTGAAGCAATCCATCAATGGGCTTCGGCAATCGGATCGAGCGCGCGGGCGTGCTCCACCTCCCAGCCCAGCGGTACCACATCGCCCACGGCCAATGCCGGGTCGAGCTCGGCAATCGGCTGTTTCACGAAGAAGTCGCCCTTGCCGCAAACTTCCAGGCGCACCCGCACGTGGTCGCCCAGGTAAATGAACTCGGCCACCCGTCCAGAGAAGCGGTTGACGCAGCTTTCGCTGTGGCCGTTCAGGCGCACACGCTCCGGGCGAATCGACAGGGTTACCGGCTCGCCGGCCTGGCCGACGTTCACCGCCAGCGCCTCGACCCGTTCACCGCGCGGCAACTGCACCTGGCAGCGTTTGCCATCGCTGGCCAGCAGGGTGCCGTTGATGCGGTTGTTTTCGCCGATGAAGTTGGCGACGAAGGTATTGCAGGGCTCTTCATACAGCGTGCGCGGGTCGGCAATCTGCTGGATTTCGCCCTGGTGGAACACCGCCACGCGGTCGGACATGGTCAGCGCTTCGCCTTGGTCGTGGGTCACGTACACCACGGTCACACCCAGGCGCTGGTGAATATGCTTGATCTCCATCTGCATGTGTTCACGCAGCTGCTTGTCCAGCGCACCGAGCGGCTCGTCCATCAGCACCAACTGCGGCTCGAACACCAGCGCCCGGGCCAGCGCCACTCGCTGCTGCTGGCCGCCGGACAGCTGGCCGGGGTAGCGCTTGGCGAAGGCATCGAGCTGGACCATGTTCAGCACGCGCTTGACCCGCTCGCTGATGTCGGTCTTGCTCAGATTGCGCACGGTCAGCGGAAAGGCCAGGTTCTCGGCCACGGTCATATGCGGGAACAGCGCGTAGTTCTGGAACACCATGCCGATATCGCGCTTGTGCGGCGGCACGTTGTTGATCGAGCGCCCGGCCAGCTGGATTTCACCGGCGGTGGGGGTTTCAAAACCGGCCAGCATCATCAGGCTGGTGGTTTTACCGGAGCCGGACGGGCCAAGCAGGGTAAGGAACTCGCCCTTGCGGATATCCAGGTTGAGGTCTTTGACGATCAGCGACTCGCCGTCGTAGCTCTTCTGCACACCACGGAAGCTGACCAGCGTTTCGCTGGTTGCAGCGTTCGACTTCGCCTCGCTCATGCCTGCACCTTCTTGTTGGATGACTGCGTAGGCAAAAGAGTAGAAGAGGCGCAAGCGCCCGAAAATCGGGGGTGCTGAGAGAATGCCATCATCCGGATGGAAGATTCGCTGTAGGGATTGCCCTACAAAGATGACGCTTTCAGGACACTGCCGCAGTCCTTGCCGGAGCGGCCTTGTGCCGCGAAAGGGCTACGAAGCCCCCCCACAATTCAAGCGAAAGCGCTGAAACAAAGGGGCCGCTATGCGGCCCTTTCGCGACACAAGGCCGCTCTCACAAGGACCGCGAAACCACTCATTGTCGCAATCAGACCAGCTTGTGCTCCATGGCGTACTTCACCAGCTCCGCCAGCGAGTTCACCTTCAGTTTTTGCATCAAGCGCGCTTTGTGGGTGCTGATGGTCTTGCTCGACAGCGCCAGTTGCTGGGCAATGTCGTTGACGTTGGCGCCCTGAGCCAGGCGCTCGAACACCGAGAACTCCCGCTCCGACAGCAGCGTGTGCAATGGCCGAGACTCGGTCAGGCCCACTTCGAACACCATACGGTCGGCCAGCGACGGGTCGATATAACGCCCGCCACCCGCCACCCGGCGAATCGCGGTCAGCAACAGCGCCGGGTCGCTGTCCTTGGTGGCATAACCCGCCGCGCCAGCCTTCAACGCCCGCGCCGCCATCTGTGCCTCGTCGTGCATCGACAGCATCAGGATTGCCGGAGCGTCGTGCAACGCACGGATCCGCGGGATCGCTTCCAGCCCATTCACCCCCGGCATCGAGATATCCAGCAACACCACCTCGCACGGCGTGTGCCGCAGGGTTTCGAGCAACTGCTCGCCGTTACCGGCCTCCCCCGCCACCTGCATGTCCTTGGCCAGGCCGATCAACTGCTTGATACCTTCACGGACAATGGTGTGGTCTTCGGCCACCAGCACTCGAATCACGCTCGCTCTCCTACTCCAACGGAATGGCCACGCTCAGGCTGGTGCCCTCGCCCGGTTGACTGTCCAGCGCCATGCTGCCACCCAACATCAGCACGCGCTCGCGCACACCCACCAGGCCAAACGAGGTGGGCCGGGGCTGGTCGCGGCAAAAGCCCTGGCCGTCGTCACTGACCGTCATGCGCAACTGACCGTCCTGGCGTACCAGCTCGATCTCCACGCTGTGCGCCTGGGCGTGACGCATCACGTTGGTCAGCGCCTCCTGCAGGATACGAAACAATCCAGTGGCCTTGGCATCGCTCAATGCTGGCAGATTATCCGGTACTTGCACCAGACAGGGGATTTGCGTGCGCGCCTCGAAGCGCCGCGCCTGCCATTCGATGGCCGAGGCAATGCCGGCATCGAGAATCGGCGGGCGCAAAGCGGTGGCCACATCGCGCACCAGCTGGAACAGCTGCGCGATCAGGCGCTTCATGCTGCTCAGGCGTTCGTTAAGACCTGGGTCCAGCTCGGCGAATGCCAGCTCGCACATCGACACTTCCAGCTTGAGCACGGTCAGCATCTGCCCCAGTTCGTCGTGCACTTCCCGGGCGATACGGGCCTTTTCTTCTTCACGCACGCTCTCCAGGTGGGCCGACAGTTCGCGCAGCTGCTCTTGAGATTTCGCCAGGGCCAACTCTGCCCGCTTGCCTTGGGTGATGTCCCACACCACACCGTCCCACACCACCTGGCCGTTGCCCAGGCGCCGAGTACTGGCCTTGATGTCGGCCCAGCGCTGTTCACCCTGGCGAGTGAGGATGCGCCCCTGCCAGGACCAGTCCTGGTCGCTGGCCAGGGCCAGGTCCTGTACCCGATGGTAATCGGCGCGGTCCTCGGGGTGCACCAGGTTGCGCAGGCCCATCTGCGGGTGCTGAATCTCGCTGGGCGCATAGCCCACCAGGGCCTCGCTGCCCTCACTGATATAGGGGAACTCCAGGTCGCCCTCGGCCGGGTCGCGCTCCAGACGAAACACCAGCCCCGGCACGTTACCGGCAATGCCCTTGAGCCGTGCCTCGCTCTCGCGCAAGGCCGCCAGGGCGCGGTGGCGCTCGGTGACGTCGGCGAGATAGACCACCAGATATTCGGAATCACGAAAGCGCAGAAAACTCAGCGACAGCTCCACCGGCAGCACGCTGTGATCGGCCCGCCGGCACTGCGCCTCGAACTGGCCGGTACCCCCTGCCCCCGTACGCGCGCCCTTCCACAGCTCCAACCAGCGGTCCATGTTCAGGCTTGGTTCGAAGGTACTCAGCGGCCGCTCCAGCAGCTCGCCCTCGGCATAACCCAGCATGCGCTCGGCAGCGTGGTTGGCGTAGCGCACGTGGCTGTCCCAATTGACCCAAAGGATACCCACCGTACTCTGGTCGATGGCGAACTGGCTCAAGCGCAACGCCTCTTCGCGCACCTGCCGTTCCACAAGGCTTTCTCGCGTGGCCAACAGGCTGCGCTCCAGCTGGCGCTGCTGCCGGCGTTGCCATAGCAATGTGGCCAACGCGCACAGCAGCAGCATGCCGAACAACAAGGCCAGGTTCTGCCAGAAGCCCGGCGATTCACTCAGCCGTGGGTATTTGGGCTGTAACCAACGCTGGTGCAGTTGTTCCAGCTCCTTGGCTGGCAGCGCTTGCAAGCCACGCTCCAATACATCGGCCAACAGTGGCCAGTCGCGCCGGGAACCAATGCGCAGCAATTGCGGCAGGCCGATATCGCCGACCACTGCCAGCTCACTGAACTCGCTTTCGCGTGACAGACGGCTGAGCTGCGCTTCATCCAGCACCGCAAAGGCGGCCTGGCCGCCTACCACCAGTTGCAGGGCCTCACGCTCGTTGGGCACCCCCTGCAGGTTGAGGTTGCTGTAGTTGGCGCGCAGGTAGTCCGCCAGCTGGCTGGGCATGCGCACGGCCACCCGCTGTTCGGCTTCGAGTTTTTCCAGCTCCACGGCCATGGCCCCGGTGCGCGGCCCCACCACCAGTTGCGGCACACGCATGTATGGGTCGCTGAACAACCACAGGCGCAGGCTGGCCGGCGTCTGCGTAAGCCCAGGGGCGAAGTCGATTTCGCCGCTCTGCAGGGCATGCTCCAGGCTGGCCTGGTCGCTGAAGTTGCGCCAGGTGAGGTCCAGCCGCAGCGCCTGCGCCAGGCTGCTCACCAGCTCTACGTTGGCCCCGTACAGTTGCTGCAAGCGCCGGTCGAACTGGGCGTACGGCACCTGCAGCACCAGGCCCACCCGCAGGCTGCGATGGGTATCCAGCCACTGCTGCTGAGCGGGTTCCAATACCACGGCGGGCGGCGCCTCGGGCCTGGCCAATGCAATCAAGGGCAGCCACAAACAGCCGATAACCAACAGGCGACGCACTCGCTTCATCTACACGCTCGTCTTGGCAAAGGCGGCCATGCAGCATGGCCGTCACGGGCAAATACTATTAGGCTGCCGGTATCATTCTGGCCTTGGGTTGACGCATGTCCACACTTTATCGCACGGGGCTGGCAGTGTGCTGCCTGGCTTCGCTCCTTCCACTCGGTGCCTTGGCCGCCGACGCCGAAAAACCACCCGCGACTACCGCGACGCCTGCTGCCGAGTCCCCACGCCCGCCCTTGCTGGAGCGCAGCCAGGAGGATGCCCAGGCGCTCGAAAGGCTGGTGCCCAAGGCCGAACAGCAGACCCTGCAGGCGGGCGCCGACAGCTTCCTGGCCCTGTGGAAGCCGGCCAACGACAGCGACCCGCAAGGGGCGGTGATCATTGTTCCCGGTGCTGGCGAAACGGCCGACTGGCCCAATGCAGTTGGCCCGCTGCGGCAAAAATTCCCTGATGTCGGCTGGCACAGCCTGAGCGTCAGCCTGCCAGATCTGCTCGCCGACAGCCCCCAGGCGAGGGTCGAAGCCAAACCCGCTGCCGAGCCAGAAAAAGCCAAGGGCGAAAGTGCGCCGGCCAAGGATGTACCCGCCGACGCCAATGCCAATATCGCCCAAGCCACCGCGGCCGATGCCGACGCGGCGCAAAACACTGACGCCGAACAGGCCAGCGAACAGGCCGACCCAGCCGACGCCGAGCGCATTTTCGCCCGCCTGGACGCCGCAGTGGCGTTTGCCCAGCAGCACAACGCACGCAGCATCGTGCTGATCGGCCATGGCAGCGGCGCGTACTGGGCGGCCCGCTACCTGAGCGAGAAGCAACCGCCGCAGGTACAGAAACTGGTGATGGTCGCCGCACAGACACCGGCTCGCGTGGAGCATGACCTGGAGAGCCTGGCGCCAACCTTGAAGGTGCCGACTGCCGATATCTACTACGTTACCCGCAGCCAGGACCGCAATGCAGCCGAGCAGCGCCTGCAGGCCAGCAAACGGCAGAAAGACAGCCAGTACCGGCAGTTGTCGCTGATTGCCATGCCGGGCAACAAGGCTGCGGAGCAAGAGCAGTTGTTCCGCCGCGTGCGAGGATGGATGAGCCCGCAGGGTTGAGCTGAAATCGACGGGGGTGCTTCGCCCCCCTTTCGCGGCGCGAGGCCGCACAAGTGTGGGAGCGGCCTTGTGTCGCGATGGGCGGCAAAGCGGCCCCGTTTTTACAGCCCCCGCCGCTTGCGGATCATGGCATACGCCTGATGCAACTCACGGGTACGCTCGGTCGCTTCACGCACCTGCGCGTCGCTGGCACCGGTACCCGCCAGTTTGTCCGGGTGATGCCGACTGACAAGCCGACGATACGCCTGCTTGACCTTGTCACTATCGGTATCCGCCTCCACCGCCAGCAAGCGCAACGCTGCCGCATAGGTCATGGGGACGCCTTCGGCTGCCGTCGCCTTGCGCGGCTCGTACTCCAGCGACATGGCCTGCACCTGGCGCCTGCTCATGCCCAGCTTCTGCCCCCAGTCCAGCAACAACTCACGCTCCTTGTTGCCCATCTTGCCGTCGGCCCAAACCATGCGCCAACAGGCACGCAAGGTGCCTTCCGCGGCATGCGGCTGCTGGCGGATACGCCGCAGGTGCCCGCCCAGCCGGTCCTTGCCTGCCTTGCCGCGGTTGAACGCATTGATAGCGCGCAGCCGGGCTGCCTCGGCCAGGTCCAGGCGCACCATTTCCTGACGCGCCTGCTGGATATGCAGCTCACCCACCCGACCATCGCACTTGGCCAGGCGCCCGAGCATCACGAACAGCAACTCGTCGTCGCGCAAGGCCGAGCGCCCGCCCAGGCGTTCGCGCATATCGTCCCAGCCTTGCAATCGCAGCCGGCGGTCCATGGCCTGCCCAAGCAGCGCACCGAGCAAGGCACCCGGTATGCTCGCGACAGCAAAGCCGGCACCTACACCAATCACCGTGCCTGGCCACCACATGTCAGGCGCGCTCGCCAATCAAACGCTCAACCTCGGCCAGGCGTTCGAGCGTACCGACATCCACCCAGTGCCCACGGTAGTGTTCGCCAGAGACCTTGCCGGCCGTCATGGCCTGGCGCAGCAACGGTGCCAGCTTGAAGGCGCCCGCCTGGCAACCATCGAACAACGCCGGGTGCAGCAGCGAAATGCCACTGAACGTCAAGGTGCCCGGCGCGTCGTCACCATCGACCACCCGCTCACCCACCAGACGGAAGTCACCGCGCCCGTGATGGCCAGGGTTGTCGACCAGCACCAGGTGAGCCAGGCCTTGCAGGGGAGCCTGCAGACGCGCGAAATCGTAATCGGTCCAGACATCGCCGTTCACCAACAGGAAAGGCGCATCACCCAGCAAAGGCAGGGCCTTGAAGATACCGCCGCCGGTTTCCAGCGGCTCACCTTCAGGTGAATAGCGGATGTTCAGGCCGAAGCGGCTGCCGTCACCCAGATGGTCTTCGATCTGCTGGCCGAGCCAGGCGTGGTTTATCACCACGTCAGTGACGCCCGCTGCCGCCAGGGCGCGCAGGTGGTATTCGATCAGCGGCTGGCCGGCGACCGGGACCAACGGTTTGGGGGTGTGCAGGGTCAGCGGGCGCATGCGCTCGCCCTTGCCCGCTGCCAGGATCATTGCCTTCATGCACGCGCTCCGGCCTGCAACTGCGCAATCAGCTCACCCAGCTCCGCCAATTCGGGCCGGCGACCGATCACTTCATTTATATAGGCGAAGAAACGCGGCACGTCGCCCAGGTAACGCGGTTTGCCGTCGCGGTGGCAGATACGGGCGAAGATGCCGATCACCTTCAGGTGGCGCTGCACGCCCATCAGGTCACTGGCGCGCTGGAAAGCTTCGAACTCAGCGTGCACCGGGATGCCGGCAACCTGCGCCTGCTGCCAGTAGTCACGCAGCCAGGTCTCGACCCGCGCCTGCGGCCAACTGACAAAGGCGTCCTTGAACAGGCAGGTGATGTCGTAGGTGACCGGGCCATACACCGCATCCTGGAAATCCAGCACACCGGGGTTTGGGGTGCTCTGCATCAGGTTGCGCGGCATGTAGTCACGGTGCACCAGCACCTTGGGCTGGGCCAGGGCACTGTCGATCAGCAGCTGGCTGACGCGCTGCCAGGTGGCTTTCTGCGCTTCGCTCAAGGCCAGGCCAAGCTCACGCCCCACGTACCATTCGGGGAACAGCTCCACTTCTCGGCGCAGCAGGGCATCGTCGTAGCTGGGCAGCGGGGCGTCCATCGGCAAACGCTGGAATTTCAAAAGCGCATCGATGGCATCGGCGAACAGGCCATCGGCGTTGTCGGCATTGATGATGTCAAGGTATGTCTGAGTGCCGAGATCCCCAAGCAGCAGGAAGCCACGTTCCAGGTCCTGGGCGTGGATCAGCGGCACATGCACGTCGGCGCTGGCCAGCAGGTGGTCAATGGCGACGAACGGTCGGCAGTTTTCCTGCGGGGGTGGCGCATCCATGATCACGAAGCTGTGGCCAGCCCCCTGCCAGCGGAAGTAGCGGCGAAAGCTCGCGTCGCTGCTGGCAGACGTCAAGCTGCCTGCAGGCACTTCGCCCCAGGCATTGTTGCGGAAAAGTTCATTGAGCTGCTCTTCGAGCCAGACCGTCAGTTGTTGCAGGCGTACATCGTGTTCAGGCATTACAAGGGTCTCCGACGGCCCTAGCCGTCAAGCGGGTCATGCTTTATTATCCAGCATCTTTTTCAGACCATCGAGAGGCGTGCGGCCCCACACGCGGGCAGATGGCACGCAGGAAGCCCGGACTAATAAGATGGCATTGAAATCCCCCGCGTTTCGTAGAAAGTTTCCGTTGCTGGTAACCGGCGGTCTGCTGGCCCTGCAACCTCTGGCCACCTCATATGCAGTGGCAGCCGAACAGTTCGACTGCCAAGTGTCCGCCGCCGGTGGCTGGGACTGCAAGCCCAAGGCCCCAGTCAACAACCTGCCGCCACGCCCGGTGCACGAAGGTGCGGCCGTCAGCTCCGGCACTGAAGCCGCCAGCGAAGGCGAAACCGCGGACCGGCCGATGCTGGTTACCGAGGCCAAGGGCCGTGCCCTGAAGTCGCGCAGCGAAGACTACAGCCACCTGGACTGGGTGCCGCGTGAAAAGCTCACCGCCGCGCAGCTGGCCGAAACCGGCCCGTACTGCGGTGGCGCCTATGTCGAGCCAACCCGCCCGGGCATGGCCGACACCACGCCGAAGGATGAGTCGCCGACCTACATCAACGCCAAGGTATCCAAGTACCAGCAGGAGCAGCAGATCGCTACCCTCGCCGGTGACGTGGTGATGCGCCAGGGCAGCATGCAGGCCGAGGCCGACGAGGCCAACCTCTACCAGACCGAAAACCGTGGCGAGCTCAAGGGCAACGTCAAGATCCGTGACAACGGGTCGTTGGTGGTCGGTGACGAGGCGCAAATCCAGCTCGACACCGGCGAAGCCCAGGTCGACAACGCCGAATACGTGATGCACAAGTCGCACATCCGCGGCAGTGCCCTGTACGCCAAGCGTGGCGAAAACGCCATCATCCGCCTCAAGGACGGTACGTACACCACCTGCGAACCGGGCAGCAACGCCTGGCAGCTGAAGGGCAACAACATCACCCTGAACCCGGCCACCGGCTTCGGTACCGCGACCAACGTTACGCTGCGGGTCAAGGATTTCCCGGTGTTCTACACACCGTACATCTACTTCCCGATCGACGACCGTCGCCAGTCCGGCTTCCTGCCGCCATCGTTCAGCACCAGCAGCGACACCGGCTTCATGCTGGTCACGCCGTACTACTTCAACCTGGCGCCGAACTACGACGCCACGTTGTACCCGCGTTACATGGCCAAGCGCGGCCTGCTGATGGAAGGCGAGTTCCGCTACCTGACGCCTTCGAGCGAAGGCCAGTTCGGCGGTGCGTACCTGAACGACAAGGACGATGATCGTAAACTCCAGACGGATTACGAAGATCAGCGCTGGATGGTCAACTGGCAGCACAAGGGTGGCCTGGACGAGCGCCTGATGGCCGAGGTCGACTACACCGACATCAGCGACCCGTTCTACTTCCAGGACCTGGAGTCTGATCAGATCGGTGTGGAAAGCCGTGACCTGCTGAACCAGCAGGGTGCTTTGACCTATCGTGGCGACAGCTACACCGCGCGTTTGAACGTGCATGCCTACGAAATGGCCACTATCTCGCAGATCACGCCGTATGATCGTCTGCCGCAGATCACCTTCAATGGCAAGCTGCCATTTGAGCCGGGTGGGCTGAATCTTGCCTATGAAACCGAAGCAGTTCGTTTCGACCGCGATCTCAAAAACGACCTAGTGTTCGACAAGGATGGCAATCCGGACAGAGCTGCCGGGGTAGTGATTGATCCGGTTACCGGCGCAGAGCTGGGCGGCCGCCGTCTGGACCAGAACATCTTCGGGGTAGCCCGAGCCAATGGCACTCGTCTCAACATCGCGCCATCCATGAGCCTTCCCATGGAAGCCAGCTACGGCTATATCACGCCGAAGCTGAAGTACATGTACACCCATTACGACCTCGATCTGGACAGCAAAGGCAAGCAGGACCTGATCGACAACCCTGATCGAATTGCACTTTACGGCGACTTCAAGAGCAATCAGAACCGCGACGTTCCAATCTTCAGTGTCGACAGTGGCCTGTACTTTGACCGCAACACGTCCCTGTTCGGCACCAACTATAAGCAAACCCTCGAACCGCGCCTGTTCTATCTCTACGTTCCGTACAAGGATCAGGTGGACATCCCGCTGTTCGACTCGGGTGAAACGCTGTTCAGCTACGACTCGCTATTCCGCGACAACCGCTTCAGCGGTGTCGACCGCATCGGTGACGAGAATAAACTGTCGCTGGGTGTAACTACCCGCTGGATCGAAGACAACGGTTTCGAACGCCAGAACTTCAGCATTGGCCAGGCTTACTACTTCAAGGATCGCAAGGTCCAGTTGCCAGGTATCGACTACCGTACGCGCAAAGACTCCCAGTCCGATGTGTCGCCGTATGCCCTGGTGTACAACTACTACTTCAACCGCGACTGGCGCTTCAACTCGGACTTCAACTGGGACCCGGACAGCCGCAGCACCCGCTCGGGCAGCGCGATGTTCCACTACCAGCCTGAAGACAACCCGAACAAGGTGGTCAACCTCGGTTATCGCTACCGCAACGACACCATCGCCTACGACTCCACGACAGGTACCTGGAAAGTGGGCGGCGGGGACTATGGAGTTGAGGGTCAACCTAACTTCATCAAGGACTACTACAAGATCCAGCAGCATGACTTCTCGGTCATCTGGCCGATCGTTCCGCAGTGGAGCGTCATCGCTCGCTGGCAGCATGACTACAACCGCAACCGCACCCTGGAAGCCATGGGCGGTTTCGAGTACGACAACTGCTGCTGGAAGCTGCGCCTGATCAACCGCTACTGGATCGATTACGACGACTTCAGCCAAGCCCTCCCGGCGAACGAAAAAGGCGACCACGGTGTCTTCCTTCAGATCGTCCTGAAAGGCCTCGGTGGCGTAGTTGGCAACAAGGTCGAGTCTTTCCTCGACCAAGGCATTCAAGGTTACCGTGAACGTGAAGACCAAGCTTATTGATCGTCTGCGCCCAGTGTTGCTGGGCGCCGCTTTGCTGAGTGGCGCGGTGCATGCCGCGGTACAACCTCTTGATCGCGTGGTGGCCATCGTCGACAACGACGTGGTCATGCAAAGCCAGCTGGACCAGCGCGTCCACGAGGTGCAGCAAACCATCGCCAAGCGTGGCGGCGGCGTGCCACCCACTGGCGCCCTGGAACAGCAGGTACTGGAACGCCTGATCGTCGAGAACCTGCAACTGCAGATCGGCGAGCGCTCCGGCATCCGCATCACCGACGAGGAACTGAACCAGGCCATCGGCACCATCGCCCAGCGCAATGGCATGTCGCTGGACCAGTTCCGCGCCGCCCTGGCCCATGACGGCCTATCGTTCGACGACGCTCGCGAGCAGGTCAAGCGCGAGATGATCATCAGCCGTGTGCGCCAGCGCCGCGTGGCCGAGCGTATCCAGGTGTCGGAGCAGGAAGTGAAGAACTTCCTCAACTCCGACATGGGCAAGATGCAGATGTCGGAAGAGTACCGCCTGGCCAACATCCTCATCCCTACCCCGGAAGCCGCCAACTCGGATGATATCCAGAAGGCTGCGCGCAAGGTCGGTGACGTGTACCAGCAGCTGCGCCAGGGCGCCGACTTCGGCCAGATGGCGATTGCCAACTCGGCCAGCGAAAACGCCCTGGAAGGCGGCGAGATGGGCTGGCGTAAAGCCGGCCAGCTGCCACCTGACTTCGCCAAGATGCTCAGCAGCATGCCGGTGGGTGAGATCACCCAGCCCATTCGTATCCCCAACGGCTTCATCATCCTCAAGCTGGAGGAGAAGCGCGGTGGCAGCGAGAACGTGCTGCGTGACGAAGTGCATGTACGCCACATCCTGATCAAGCCAAGCGAGATCCGCAGCGAAGCAGCCACCGAGCAACTGGCCGAGCGCCTGTACGACCGCATCAAGAACGGCGAAGATTTCGGCGAGCTGGCCAAGAGCTTCTCGGAAGACCCAGGTTCTGCGCTCAACGGCGGCGACCTCAACTGGGTAGACCCGAACAGCCTGGTACCGGAGTTCCGTGAACAGATGGCCAACGCCCAGCAAGGCGTCGTGACCAAACCGTTCAAAACCCAGTACGGCTGGCACGTTCTGGAAGTGCTGGGCCGCCGCGCCACCGACAGCACTGAGCAGGCACGTGAGCAACAGGCCCTGAGCGTACTGCGCAACCGCAAGTACGACGAAGAGCTGCAAACCTGGCTGCGCCAGATTCGCGACGAAGCCTACGTTGAAATCAAGCTGCCTGGCGCTGACCAGGCCGCCCAGTGAAGCCCCTGCGCTTCGCCGTCACGCCCGGCGAGCCGGCCGGCATAGGTCCCGACCTGTGCCTGCTGCTCGCCGCAGACGCCCAGCCTCATCCCCTGATCGCCATCACCAGCCGTGACCTGCTCGCCGAGCGGGCCACGCAGCTGGGGCTGGCCGTCAACCTGCTGTCAGTAGCCCCAGGCCAATGGCCTGAGCAGCCGGCGCCAGCCGGTAGCCTGTACGTTTGGGATACCCCCCTGGCAGCGCCCGTAACATCAGGCCAGCTCGACAAAGCCAACGCCGCGTTCGTGCTGGAAACCCTGACCCGCGCGGGCCAAGGCTGCCTGGACGGGCACTTCGCCGGGATGATCACCGCCCCGGTGCACAAGGGTGTGATCAATGAAAGCGGTATCGCCTTTTCCGGGCATACCGAGTTCCTTGCCGAACTGACCCATACCGCGCAAGTGGTGATGATGCTGGCGACCCGTGGCCTGCGCGTGGCGCTTGTAACCACGCACCTGCCGCTGCGTGATATTGCCGACGCCATCACAGCCGAGCGCATCGAACGTGTAACCCGTATCCTGCATGCCGACATGCGCGACAAGTTCGGCATTGCCAACCCGCGTATTCTGGTGTGTGGCCTCAACCCGCATGCGGGCGAGGGCGGCCACCTGGGCCGCGAGGAAATCGACATCATCGAGCCGACCCTGGCCCGCCTGCGCACCGAAGGCATGGACCTACGCGGGCCGCTGCCGGCCGATACCCTGTTTACCCCCAAATATCTGGAGCACTGCGATGCGGTGCTGGCGATGTACCACGACCAGGGCCTGCCCGTACTCAAGTACAAAGGCTTCGGCGCTGCAGTGAACGTGACCCTGGGCCTGCCGATCATCCGTACATCGGTCGATCACGGCACCGCCCTGGACCTGGCCGGCACCGGCAAGGTCGACACCGGCAGCCTTCGCGTCGCGCTGGAAACCGCCTACCAGATGGCCGAGAACCGACCATGAACGAGCAATACCAACACCGGGCGCGCAAGCGCTTCGGCCAGAACTTCCTGCACGACGCCGGCGTCATCGACCGCATCCTGCGTGCCATCAACGCCAAGGCCGGCGAACACCTGCTGGAAATCGGCCCGGGCCAGGGCGCCCTGACCGAAGGCCTGCTGGGCAGCGGCGCACAACTGGACGTGGTGGAGCTGGACAAGGACCTGGTACCGATCCTGCAGCACAAGTTCGCTGATCGCGGCAACTTCCGCCTGCACCAGGGCGACGCCCTGAAGTTCGACTTCAACCAGCTGGGCGTGCCGCCACGCAGCCTCAAGGTAGTGGGCAACCTGCCCTACAACATCTCCACCCCGCTGATCTTCCACCTGCTCAGCCATGCCGGGCTTATCCGCGACATGCACTTCATGCTGCAGAAGGAAGTGGTCGAGCGCATGGCAGCCGGCCCTGGCGGGGGTGACTGGGGGCGCCTGTCGATCATGGTGCAGTACCACTGCCGCGTGGAGCACCTGTTCAATGTCGGCCCTGGCGCCTTCAACCCACCGCCAAAAGTCGATTCAGCCATCGTCCGCCTGGTGCCGCACGAAGTGCTGCCCCACCCGGCCAAGGATGCGAAGCTGCTGGAGCAGGTGGTACGCGAGGCGTTCAACCAGCGTCGCAAAACCCTGCGCAACACCATGAAGGGCCTGCTCGACAGCGCGGCCATCGAGGCCGCTGGTGTGGATGGCAGCCTGCGTCCTGAACAGCTGGACCTGGCAGCCTTCGTGCGCCTGGCCGACCAACTGGCTGATCAGCAAGCCTGATATCACCTGTACCGAGCTCTTCGCGGTTAAACCCGCGAAGAGACCGGCACCGACAACAGAAAACCCCAAGCCCCTGCACCGCTGGCCCTCGCCCCTCCCAATGGCCTAGACTGCGTTATTGCGTCAGTTCGCCCAAGGCCCTTGCATGTCCGACCCCCGCTATCAAATCGACGTCAGCGTCGTGACCCGCTACCTGAAAGAACAATCCGACCCCGAAAACAGTCGTTTCGCTTTCGCGTACACCATTACCGTGCAGAACAACGGCTCGCTCAAAGCCAAGCTGCTGTCACGCCACTGGCTGATCACCAACGGTGACGGCGAAGTCGAAGAAGTGCGCGGTGCCGGCGTGGTCGGCCAACAGCCCAACATCGACCCGGGCCAGAGCCACACCTACAGCAGCGGCGCCGTCATCAGTACCCGCGTGGGCACCATGCAGGGCAGCTACCAGATGTTTGCCGAAGACGGTAAACGCTTCGACGCCGAGATCGCCCCGTTCCGCCTGGCGGTACCGGGGGCGCTGCACTGATGGCCACTTACGCCGTCGGCGACCTGCAGGGCTGCCTGCAGCCACTCAAGTGCCTGCTTGAGCGCGTCAGCTTCAACCCCGCCGTCGACCGCCTGTGGCTGGTCGGCGACCTGGTCAACCGCGGCCCCGAGTCACTGGAAACCCTGCGCTTCCTCTACTCGATCCGCCAGTCACTGGTCTGCGTGCTGGGCAACCATGACCTGCATCTGCTGGCCGCCTGGCACAACGTAGAGCGCCTCAAGAAAAGCGACACCCTGCGCGAAATCATCGAAGCGCCGGACGCCGACCCGCTGTTCGACTGGCTGCGCCAGCAGAAGCTGCTGCATTACGACGAGGCACGCGGCATCGCCATGGCCCACGCCGGCATTCCACCGCAGTGGACGCTCGGCCAGGCCCTTGGCTATGCGGCCGAGGTGGAAGAAGCGCTACGCGATGATAGCCGCCTGAAGCTCTACCTGGACGGCATGTACGGTAACGAGCCGAACAAGTGGAGCAAGAACCTCACCGGTGTCGAGCGCCTGCGGGTCATCACCAACTACCTCACGCGCATGCGCTTCTGCACCGCCGAGGGCAAGCTTGACCTCAAGAGCAAGGAAGGCCTGGGTACCGCGCCCAAGGGTTACAAGCCCTGGTTTGCACACAAGGGCCGTCGCTCGCGGCACGTGACAATCATCTTCGGCCACTGGGCCGCCCTCGAAGGCCGCGTCGACGAACCGGGCATCATTGCCCTGGACACCGGCTGCGTGTGGGGCGGCGCCATGACCCTGTACAACGTCGACAGTGGCGAATACCACCGCTGCGATTGCGCCGACGACGGCACCCTGCGCCAACCGGCACAACCCACTACACTCAACGACCACACCTGAAGGAAGTAGTACCCATGAGCGAATTCAAGCGCATCCCTCCCGAGCAGGCCTTGGAGCTTCGCAAGCAAGAAGGTGCGGTTGTCGTCGACATTCGCGACGCACAAGCCTTCGCTGCCGGCCATATCACCGGTGCCCGGCACCTGGATAACCATTCGGTCGCCGATTTCATCCGCGGCGCCGACCTCGACGCCCCGACCCTGGTGGTCTGCTATCACGGCAATTCCAGCCAGAGCGCTGCCGCCTACCTGGTCGGCCAGGGCTTCTCCGACGTTTACAGCGTGGACGGCGGCTTCGAACTGTGGCGCGCCACCTACCCGGCCGAGACCGCCCAAGGCGCCGCCGAATAATTTTTTCATTTTTCCCGCAGCCCGCGCCCCGTGCGGGCTGGCGGGTTATCTGACGAACGGTAGTTGGTAACTTCTGCCCTCCTCGCCCCTTGACCTTGCAGATAACCAACTACGCTTAAGCTCAGGCCATCCAAAAAAGGGGAGAGCCGGTACACCGGCGTGCGGGTCATCGGTAGCGTTACAGGGTGTTCTGGGGGGTATACAGCAATCGGCGAACCCGGTTGCATGCCAGCATCAGCTGACTGATCCGGCGTCGTCTCCACGTATCGAGCGAGGTGACGTCATGAGTATTTTTAGCCACTTCCAACAACGTTTCGAGTCTACGCGCCAGGAAGAACTCTCGCTGCAGGAGTACCTCGAGCTGTGCAAAGGGGATCGCAGTGCCTACGCATCGGCGGCCGAACGGCTGTTGCTGGCCATCGGTGAGCCAGAGCTGATCGACACCTCTACCAACTCCAGGCTGTCGCGAATCTTCTCCAACAAGGTTATCCGCCGCTATCCGGCCTTTGCCGACTTCCATGGCATGGAAGAGTGCATCGACCAGATCGTGTCGTACTTCCGCCACGCCGCCCAAGGCCTGGAAGAGAAGAAACAAATCCTCTATCTGCTGGGCCCGGTAGGCGGCGGCAAGTCGTCGCTGGCGGAAAAGCTCAAGCAGCTGATGGAAAAGGTGCCGTTCTATGCGATCAAGGGCTCGCCGGTATTCGAGTCACCGCTGGGACTGTTCAACGCTACCGAAGATGGGGCCATTCTCGAGGAAGAGTTCGGTATCCCACGGCGCTACCTGAATACCATCATGTCGCCTTGGGCCACCAAGCGCCTGCAGGAGTTCGGCGGCGATATCTCCAAGTTCAAGGTGGTGAAACTCTACCCGTCGATTCTCAACCAGATCGCCATTGCCAAGACCGAACCCGGCGACGAGAACAACCAGGACATCTCTGCCCTGGTCGGTAAGGTGGATATCCGCAAGCTTGAAGAATACCCACAGAACGACGCCGATGCTTACAGCTACTCGGGCGCACTGTGCCGGGCCAACCAGGGCCTGATGGAATTCGTCGAAATGTTCAAGGCGCCGATCAAGGTGCTGCACCCCTTGCTCACCGCTACCCAGGAAGGCAACTACAACAGCACCGAGGGCCTGGGGGCGATTCCCTATACCGGCATCCTGTTGGCGCACTCCAACGAATCGGAGTGGCATACCTTCCGCAACAACAAGAACAACGAAGCGTTCATCGACCGTATCTACATCGTCAAGGTGCCGTACTGCCTGCGCGTCAGCGATGAAATCAAGATCTACGACAAACTGCTGGTCAACAGCTCGCTGTCCAAGGCTCATTGCGCACCGGATACGCTCAAGATGCTGGCCCAGTTCACGGTGCTTTCACGCCTGAAAGAGCCAGAGAACTCCAACATCTACTCGAAGATGCGTGTCTACGACGGAGAAAACCTCAAGGATACCGATCCGAAGGCCAAGTCGATCCAGGAATACCGCGACTCGGCAGGCGTTGACGAGGGCATGAACGGCCTTTCCACTCGCTTCGCCTTCAAGATCCTCTCCAAGGTGTTCAACTTCGACCCACACGAAATTGCCGCCAACCCAGTGCACCTGCTGTACGTGCTGGAGCAGCAGATCGAGCAGGAACAGTTCCCGGCCGAGGTGCGCGAACGCTACCTGCGCTACCTGAAGGAATACCTGGCGCCGCGCTACATCGAGTTTATCGGCAAGGAAATCCAGACAGCCTACCTGGAGTCCTACAGCGAATACGGCCAGAACATCTTCGACCGCTACGTGCTGTATGCCGACTTCTGGATCCAGGACCAGGAATACCGCGACCCGGAAACCGGCGAGATCCTCAACCGTATCGCCCTCAACGAGGAGCTGGAGAAGATCGAGAAACCGGCCGGCATCAGCAACCCGAAAGACTTCCGCAACGAGATCGTCAACTTCGTACTGCGCGCACGCGCCAACAACAACGGCAAGAATCCAAGCTGGCTGAGCTATGAAAAGCTGCGGGTGGTGATCGAGAAGAAAATGTTCTCCAACACCGAAGACCTGCTGCCTGTCATCAGCTTCAACGCCAAGGCCAGCAAAGAGGATCAGAAGAAACACAACGACTTCGTCACCCGGATGGTGGAGCGTGGTTACACCGACAAACAGGTACGTCTGCTGTCGGAATGGTACCTGCGGGTCAGGAAATCGCAATAAAGCGGCAAGCTACAAGCCGCAAGCTTCAAGCTGCCTAGCGCCGAGCGCAAGCCCGGCGCTGTAGCTTGCAGCAGCGGTGGCTGCTCTTTCCTGCAGCCAGAAGCTTGTGGCTTGCAGCTGCTCCCAGCTACCGGAGGGACCATGAGCTACGTTATAGACCGACGCCTGAACGGCAAGAACAAGAGCACGGTCAACCGCCAACGCTTCCTGCGGCGGTACCGCGAACACATCAAGAAAGCCGTCGAAGAGGCGGTGAGCCGCCGTTCCATCATGGACATGGAACACGGCGAGCAAATCAGCATTCCCGGCCGCGACATCGACGAGCCGGTGCTGCACCATGGTCGCGGGGGCAAACAGACCATCGTGCACCCTGGCAACAAGGAATTCACCGCCGGTGAACACATCCCGCGCCCGCAAGGCGGTGGAGGTGGCGGCGGCGGTCGCGGTAAAGCGGGCAACTCCGGCGAGGGCATGGACGAATTCGTCTTCCAGATCACTCAGGAAGAGTTTCTCGAATTCATGTTCGAGGACCTCGAGCTGCCCAACCTGGTCAAGCGTCACCTGACGGGCGCCGACACCTTCAAGACCGTGCGCGCCGGTATCGCCAACGAAGGCAACCCGTCGCGTATCAACATCGTGCGCACCCTGCGTTCGGCCCACGCCCGGCGCATCGCCCTGACCGGCAGCAGCCGCGCCCTGTTGCGTGAAGCGCAAAAGGAACTGGACCGCCTGCGGGTCGAAGAGCCAGACAACTTCACCGATATCCAGGAAGTCGAACAGGAAATCGAACGCTTGAAGGCGCGCATCAACCGCCTGCCCTTCCTCGATACCTTCGACCTCAAGTACAACCTGCTGGTCAAACAACCCAACCCCAGCTCGAAGGCGGTGATGTTCTGCCTGATGGACGTATCCGGCTCGATGACCCAGGCCACCAAGGACATCGCCAAGCGCTTCTTCATCCTGCTGTACCTGTTCCTCAAGCGTAACTACGACCGCATCGAAGTGGTGTTCATTCGCCATCACACCAGTGCCCGTGAAGTCGATGAGGAAGAGTTCTTCTACTCGCGGGAAACCGGCGGCACCATCGTCTCCAGCGCCCTGAAGTTGATGCAGGAGATCATGGCCGAACGCTACCCGGCCAGCGACTGGAACATCTACGCCGCACAAGCCTCCGACGGCGACAACTGGAACGACGACTCGCCGATCTGCCGCGACATCCTCTCCAAGCAGATCATGCCGCATGTGCAGTACTACACTTACGTTGAGATCACCCCCCGTGAACACCAGGCGCTGTGGTATGAATACGAGCGCATCGGCGAAGCCTACCCCGACACGTTCGCCCAGCAGCAGCTGGTATCGGCCGGCGACATCTACCCGGTCTTCCGTGAACTCTTCCAGCGCAGGTTAGCCACATGACCGCCAGAGCACAGAGACGCCAACCCATTTCCACCGGGTCCGAGTGGACGTTCGAGCTGATCCAGACCTACGACCGGGAAATCAGCCGCCTGGCCGAGCGTTACGCCCTGGACACCTACCCCAACCAGATCGAGGTCATCACTGCCGAGCAGATGATGGACGCCTACGCCTCGGTCGGCATGCCGCTGGGCTATCACCACTGGTCCTACGGCAAGCAGTTCCTCAGTACCGAAAAGTCCTACAGTCGCGGCCAGATGGGCCTGGCCTACGAGATCGTGATCAACTCCGACCCGTGCATCGCCTACCTGATGGAAGAAAACACCATGTGCATGCAAGCACTGGTGATCGCTCACGCCTGCTATGGCCATAACAGTTTTTTCAAAGGCAATTACCTGTTCCGCACCTGGACTGACGCCAGTTCGATCATCGACTACCTGGTGTTCGCCAAGCAGTACATCGCCCAATGCGAAGAGCGCCACGGCATCGATGCGGTGGAAGACCTGATTGACTCCTGCCACGCGCTGATGAACTACGGCGTCGACCGCTACAAGCGGCCTTACCCTATTTCCGCCGAGGAGGAGCGGCGCCGGCAACAGGAGCGCGAAGAACACCTTCAGCGCCAGATCAACGACCTGTGGCGGACGATTCCGAAAAGCGCGGAAAAGGGCAACGACCGCGATGATGGGCGCTTCCCCGCCGAACCGCAGGAAAACATCCTGTACTTCATCGAAAAGAACGCGCCGTTGCTCGAACCTTGGCAGCGTGAAGTGGTGCGCATCGTGCGCAAGATCGCCCAGTACTTCTACCCGCAGCGCCAGACCCAGGTGATGAACGAAGGCTGGGCAACCTTCTGGCATTACACCCTGATGAACGACCTGTACGACGAGGGGCTTATCACCGAAGGCTTCATGATGGAGTTTTTGCAGTCGCACACCAGCGTGGTGTTCCAGCCCGGTTTCGACAGCCCCTACTACAGCGGCATCAACCCCTATGCGCTGGGATTCGCGATGTACACCGACATCCGCCGCATGTGCGAAAACCCGACCGAGGAAGATCGCCACTGGTTCCCCGACATTGCCGGCAGTGACTGGCTTTCTACCATCAAGTTCGCCATGAGCAGCTTCAAGGACGAGAGCTTCATCCTGCAGTACCTGTCGCCCAAGGTAATGCGCGACCTGAAGCTGTTCAGCATCCTCGATGACGACCAGCGCGACGACCTACTGGTGCCTGCCATTCATGACGAAGCCGGCTACCGGGTGATTCGTGAGCAGCTGGCAGCACAATACAACCTAGGCAACCGTGAGCCGAACGTGCAGATCTGGAGCGTCGACCGTCGCGGCGACCGCTCACTGACCCTGCGCCACCAGCAACATAACCGCAAACCACTGGGCGACTCGACCGATGAAGTGCTCAAGCACCTGCATCGCTTGTGGGGCTTCGATATTCACCTGGAGACCGTACAGGGCGAGCAAGTGATGAAAACCCACCACATGCCCCCGCGCGGCGAGCACGGCGAAAGCGCCGACTATGGCCGCATGGACCTGGCCGTTATCCACCATCTCTGATGCAACCCCATAACTGCCGACAGGTTATCCTGTCGGCAGTTATGGAGAGCTGCACATGCACATCTACAAAGTCGGCGGCGCCGTGCGCGACCGCCTGCTCGGCCGCCCGGTCAGCGATATCGACTGGCTGGTGGTTGGCGCTACCGTCGAAGAAATGCTTGCCAAGGGCTACCGGCCGGTCGGTGCCGATTTCCCGGTGTTCCTGCACCCGAAAACCGGCGAGGAGTACGCCCTGGCGCGCACCGAGCGCAAGAGTGGGCGCGGCTACGGTGGGTTTACCTTTCATGCCAGTCCCGACGTCACCCTGGAAGAAGACCTGATCCGCCGCGACCTCACCATCAATGCGATGGCTGAAGATGAAGCGGGCACGGTGTACGACCCCTACCATGGCAAGGACGATCTCGATCAACGCCTTTTGCGCCATGTTTCCCCGGCATTCGCCGAAGATCCTCTGCGCGTACTACGCGTCGCGCGCTTTGCTGCTCGTTATGCGCCTCTGGGTTTCCGGGTTGCCGACGAGACCCTGGAACTGATGCGCCAGATCAGTGCCTCAGGCGAACTGCAGGCACTGACCGCCGAGCGCAGCTGGAAGGAAATCGAGCGCGCGCTGATGGAGGCTCGCCCCCAGGTGTTCTTCCAAGTGCTGGGCGCTTGCGGCGCCCTGCACGAGCTACTGCCTGAGCTTGTCGACGATACACAGGCCCTGGCGGCGCTGGAGCAAGCCGCAGCGCACGAACAACCGCTGCACGTGCGCTGGGCCTGCCTGTTGCGAGGGCTGGCACCGGCGCCGATCAAAACCGTCAACCAGCGCCTCAAGGCACCACGGGAATGCCAGGAACTGGCCTTACTTACCGGAGAGTGCCTGGCGCAGGGTAACCAGGCGCAGGAGCTACCAGCCACGGCACTGCTGGAGCTGTTGCAGAAATTCGATGTGTACCGGCGACCGCAGCGGTTCGAGGATTTCATTGTCGTGTGCGAGATGGCGGCGCTGGGCGATGGCAAGTCGAGTTATCCACAAGCCGATTATCTGCGTGGCGCAGCAGCAGCGGCGCGAGCGGTGGATGTGAAGCCGCTGGTGCAAGCCGGGCTGACGGGCCAGGCGCTGGGCGAAGCGCTCAAGCGTGAGCGGCTGAAGGCTGTCGAGGCTTACAAACGCAGTTGACCAGCGCGGTACCTGTGGGAGCGGGCGCGCCCGCGAAGAACCCAATGCGGTGGATGGCACCGGCTATGCCGGTGTTCGCGGGCACGCCCGCTCCCACAATGACCGCGAAAGCCGTTAGTTAGATAGGCGTCAGCTGCAACCCGCGCCACTCGAAGGCTACCGGAGCCAGCACCTGATCGATCTGCGCCTCCTGCCATAACTGCGCCATGCCCTTGCCCGCCCCCGGATGTACCAGTTCGGGGGCCAGCAGCGACAGCGGCCACAACACAAAAGCGTTTTTCAAGATCTCGGCGCGAGGCAGCACCAGTCCGTCGAAAGTACCGTGCAAATCGT
The DNA here is from genome assembly GCF_001320885.1 of Pseudomonas sp. NBRC 111140. NCBI lineage: Bacteria > Pseudomonadati > Pseudomonadota > Gammaproteobacteria > Pseudomonadales > Pseudomonadaceae > Pseudomonas > Pseudomonas sp. NBRC 111140. The sequence goes on along the minus strand of NZ_BCBQ01000079.1, from coordinate 4,943 downwards.
CATACATCAGCACGTCGATATCCAGTGGCAAGCCTTTGCGGTCCGGGGCATAGCGGCCGTTGTCGGCCTCGATGAACTTCAGTCGACGGTCCAGCTCGATCAACGGCAACGCGGTTTTGCCGGTCACCACGAAGTTGATGAACGGCCCGCTCTTGATCCCCACCGCCTGGCTTTCGAACGCCGGCGAGCAATGCATGTCCGTCAGGATACCGGCCAACGCATCGAGCCCGGCGCACAAATGCGCTTCACGGTCGATGTTGCTGCCGAGCCCCAGGTAAACCGTGCTCAGAGACATCCGCGCTCGATCTCCACGCCTACACCACCACGGGCCGCCGGCACCGCACCCGGTTTGGTCAGCTTCAACCGTACCCAAGGGATGTGGAATTCCTCCATCAGCGCTGCCACCAGGCGCTCGGCAAAGGTTTCCACCAGCTCGAAACGGGCCTGCTCGGCGAACGCCTGGATGCGTGCCGAGACACTGGCGTAGTCCAGCGCCAGGTTCAGGTCGTCACCGGCGGCAGCCGGGCGGTTGTCCCAGGCAAAGCTCAGGTCCAGGCGCAAGCACTGGCGAATATCCCGCTCCCAGTCATAGGCACCGATGACGGTATCGACTTCCAGGCCTTCGATGAACACTCTGTCCAAGCACTTCTCTCCACAGCACGACAAGGGCGACTGGCGCCGTTAGAATCAGGGCGTCCTCGCCCGGAATAGTTAGCATGTTTTGGTTACTGGCGTTGCTCGCCTACCTGCTCGGCTCGCTGTCCTTCGCCATTGTCCTCAGCCGCCTTTCAGGCAGCCCGGACCCGCGTTCCAGCGGCTCAGGCAATGCCGGCGCCACCAATATGCTACGCCTGGCAGGCCGTAAACTGGCGATCCTGACCCTGCTTGGCGACCTGTGCAAGGGCCTTTTGCCGGTATTGCTCGCCCGCGCTGCCGGGCTGGACCTGCATGCGCAGGCCTGGGTGGGCGTGTGCGCGGTGCTGGGCCATCTGTTCCCCCTGTACTTCCGTTTCCAGGGCGGCAAAGGCGTGGCGACAGCTGCCGGCATGCTCATGGGCCTGTATTTCCCGGCCGCACTGCTGGCTAGCGGTGCCTGGCTGCTGACCTTCTACCTCACCCGCACCAGCTCGCTGGCGGCACTGATCGCCACACCACTGACGTTGCCATTGCTGGCCTGGCGCGAGCCCGAGGCCCTGCTGCCGATCACCGTGCTGACAGCGATGATCGTGTGGCGCCACCGTAAAAATCTGCGCGACCTGTTTGCAGGGCGCGAACGGCACTTCTGAACCTTCGGCGGTAAACCTTACAGTGGTGGCAACTGCTCCATCGGCCAGCGTGCCTGCACGCTGATCGCCAGGTCCTGCTGCTGCCCGGCCAACAGTCGCTGGCAACCGGCATAGGCGATCATCGCGCCATTGTCGGTACAGAACTGTGGGCGCGCGTAGTACACATTGCCCTTCATTCCGGCCAGCATCTCTTCCAGCGAGGCACGCAGCGCTTTGTTGGCACTCACGCCACCAGCGATGACCAGGCGCTTGAGGCCAGTCTGCTTGAGGGCTCGCTTGCACTTGATGGTCAAAGTTTCCACCACCGCCTGCTGGAATGCCAGGGACACGTCGCAACGGGTTTGCTCACCGTCGTCGCCAGCATTCTTGCATTGCTGCCAGGTGTTGAGGGCGAAAGTCTTGAGGCCGCTGAAGCTGAACTCAAGACCCGGACGATCGGTCATCGGCCTTGGGAAAACGAAGCGGCCAGGTACGCCCTGCTCTGCGAGGCGCGCGATTTCCGGGCCGCCTGGGTAATTGAGGCCGATCAACTTGGCGGTCTTGTCGAACGCCTCGCCGGCAGCGTCGTCCAGGCTCTCGCCCAGCAGTTCGTACTGGCCGATGCCATCGACCCGAACCAACTGCGTGTGACCACCGGAAACCAACAAAGCGACGAACGGAAACTCGGGTGGGTTTTCTTCCAGCATGGGCGCCAGCAGGTGGCCTTCCATGTGGTGCACACCTATCGCCGGGATGTCCCAGGCAAAGGCCAACGCCTGGGCGCAGGAAGCCCCGACCAGCAAGGCACCGACCAGGCCAGGGCCCGCGGTATAGGCGATGGCGTCGATCTCGGTGGCGACGCAGCCAGCCTCGTCCAGCACCTGGCGAATGAGCGGCAGCATGCGCTTGACGTGATCACGCGAGGCAAGCTCGGGCACTACGCCGCCGAACACGCGGTGCAGGTCGATCTGGCTGAACAGTGCGTCGGCCAACAAACCGCGTTCACTGTCGTATAATGCGACGCCAGTTTCGTCGCAGGATGTTTCCAATCCCAGTACTAGCATGGGTTCGTCCCTTGTGGGGGCTGAATTCGAAGCCGCGCATGATAGTCCCCGTGTCGGATGCCGACCAGCGGTTTTCGATCAGAGGCTTTGCATTCCTGCTTGCTAAGGGTTAACATCCGCAACCCTTGAAAACCGACGTTCTCCAGCACACCTTTGTTTTGCCAGGAGCACGTCTACCCCGGTAATGAATTAAGGTAGCCCTGGATGCCAGCCGTCAAAGTTAAAGAGAACGAACCCTTCGACGTAGCTCTGCGTCGTTTCAAGCGCTCCTGCGAAAAAGCCGGTGTACTGGCTGAAGTTCGTAGCCGCGAGTTTTACGAGAAGCCGACCGCCGAGCGTAAGCGTAAAGCAGCTGCTGCTGTTAAGCGTCACGCCAAGAAAGTTCAGCGCGAACAGCGCCGCGCCGTTCGTCTGTACTAATACAGGCGTTCAACGCAAAGCTTCTGCCCTGCCCGGCTAACCGCCGGGCGATGGCAGTGGTCGCTTCACACTTGAGCAGCTAGCTCAAGGCCCTGCACAAGCTTCATGCGAACTGCTCATGGGCAACCTGCCTGAAACGTCAGAGCTGGTCTTTCTTGCTGTATGACCAGACGTGCACGTCCGACTGACGGGCCCTTAGGGGCTGGCGACGAGCACACACCCCCTCGCACTTCCCCAAGCAACACTCGCCCCATTCGGCGCGTGAGCGAGACTTGCCAGTTGCCAGATGACGAGACTGCCATGGCCGGGCTGATTCCCCAGAGCTTCATTGACGACCTTATCAACCGCCTCGACATTGTCGACGTGGTGAGTTCGCGCGTCCAACTGAAAAAAACCGGCAAGAACTACTCCGCCTGCTGCCCGTTCCACAAGGAAAAGACCCCTTCCTTCACGGTCAGCCCCGACAAGCAGTTCTACTACTGCTTCGGCTGCGGCGCCGGTGGCAACGCCCTGGGTTTCGTCATGGACCACGACAACCTGGACTTCCCCCAGGCCGTCGAGGAGCTGGCCCGCGCCGCTGGCATGGAAGTGCCCCGCGAACAAGGCCGCCGCGACCAGAAGCCGCGCCAGCCCACCGATTCGCCGCTGTACCCGCTACTGGACGCTGCCTCGGAGTTCTACCGCCAGGCCCTGCGCAACCACCCGACCCGCAAGGCGGCGGTGGATTACCTCAAGGGCCGCGGCCTGTCCGGCGAGATTGCCCGCGATTTCGGCCTGGGTTTTGCCCCGCCCGGCTGGGACAACCTGCTCAAGCACCTGGGTGCCGACACCCTGCAGCAGAAAGTGATGATCGATGCCGGCCTGCTGATCGAGAACGCCGAAAGCGGCAAGCGCTACGACCGTTTCCGCGACCGGGTGATGTTCCCGATCCGCGACAGCCGCGGGCGCATCATCGCCTTCGGCGGCCGGGTACTCGGCGACGACAAGCCCAAGTACTTGAACTCCCCTGAAACCCCGGTGTTCCACAAGGGCCAGGAGCTGTACGGGCTGTACGAGGCACGCAAGCACAACCGCAACCTCGACGAGATCATCGTCGTCGAGGGCTACATGGACGTCATCGCCCTGGCCCAGCAAGGCCTGCGCAATGCCGTGGCCACCCTCGGCACCGCCACCAGCGAAGAGCACCTCAAGCGCCTGTTCCGCGTGGTGCCCAGCGTGTTGTTCTGCTTCGACGGCGACCAGGCCGGGCGCAAGGCCGCCTGGCGCGCACTGGAATCGGCCTTGCCGAACCTGCAGGATGGCCGCCGCGCACGTTTTCTGTTCCTGCCCGAAGGCGAAGACCCGGACAGCCTGGTACGCGCCGAAGGCACCGACGCCTTCATGGCCCGTATCAACCAGCACGCCCAGCCGCTGGCCGATTACTTCTTCGAGCAACTGAGCGTCGAAGCCGACCCACGCTCGCTGGAAGGCAAGGCACACATGGCGACCCTGGCGGCACCATTGGTCGAAAAGATCCCTGGCGCCAACCTGCGCCAGCTCATGCGCAACCGCCTGAAAGAAATCACCGGCCTCGACCCGCAGCAGGTCGAACAACTGGCGCAACAAGCACCCACGGCCAGCAGCGTGCCGGACTACGACCCTGGCTACGACTACGACGCCATGGCCAGCTACACCCCCGATTACGGCGACATGCCGCAACACGACTTCGCCCCCGTTCATCAGGAGCAGGCCTGGAAGCCCAACAAGGGCAGCGGCAAGAAGCCATGGAGCGACAAGCCCTGGGACAAGAACCGCAAGGGTGGCAAGCCGTGGCAACAACGTGACGAAGCGCCACCCCGCGTGCCGGCGCCGGTCGAGCCACCAACCCTGGCCGCCCTGCGCACCCTCCTGCACCACCCGCTGCTGGCCGGCAGGGTAGAAGATGCCAGCCACTTCGCCGACGAAGAACACCTGTACAGCCAGCTGCTGGTGGCATTGATCGAAGCCGCACAGAAAAATCCTGGGCTAAGCTCAATGCAGTTGATCGCACGCTGGCATGGCACCGAGCAGGGCCGCCTGTTGCGGGCTTTGGCGGAAAAGGAATGGCTGATCGTGGCCGACAACCTTGAACAACAGTTTTTCGACACTATAACTAGCTTGTCCGCCCGCCAACGCGAGCGCAGCCTGGAACAACTGCTCAGGAAATCACGTCAAA
>NZ_BCBQ01000078.1:0-32787 GCF_001320885.1 Pseudomonas sp. NBRC 111140 | reverse complement strand
GCGATCTGAAGCCGGTGAAGCCCTCGTTCCTGATCGAGGTAATGGCCCTTGAGTGTCTTTACGGCGGCTGGGGAGGATCGTTCGATCGCGAGATCCAGTCGTTCTTTGCCACGCTTGCCGATCGAGTTCATGACGAGTGGCCGGATCCCGCCGGACTTGGCCCGGCGATCAGCAACGATATGGATGCCGCGCGCAAGCAGCGCGCGCAGCAGCTGCTGTTCCAGGCGAGCCAAGACGCAAGCATCGCCATCGACCACGCGCGTCGTGGTCGCAATATCGAAGCGCTTCGCGCCTGGCGCGCACTGTTTGGCCCCAAGTTCCCACTGTCCTGATTCCATCGGCTTCCATACACGTCCCATCGAGGTACAGCATGTCCCAGTGGTCGCTTTCCCAGCTCCTGTCGTCCCTGCATGAGGACATCCAGCAGCGCTTGTCCGTAGTACGCAAGACCTTCGGTCACCCGGGTACGAAGGGGGATGCGAGCGAGAACGTCTGGATCGACATGCTGGATACCTATCTGCCCAAACGGTACCAGGCGGCCAAGGCGCATGTGGTGGACAGCCTGGGGAACTTCAGCCAGCAGATCGATGTGGTGGTGTTTGATCGGCAATATTCGCCTTTTATCTTCACCTACGAGAACGAGACGATCATTCCAGCCGAAAGCGTGTACGCCGTTTTCGAGGCCAAGCAGACGGCTGACGCGGGGCTTGTGGCCTATGCCCAGGAGAAGGTCGCCAGTGTGCGCAGGCTGCACCGCACGAGCCTGCCGATCCCGCACGCTGGCGGGACCTACCCAGCGAAGCCGTTGATTCCGATTCTGGGTGGCTTGCTCACCTTCGAGAGCGAATGGAGTCCTGCATTGGGTCCATCCATGGACAAGGCGCTGAACGCAAACCTCACCGAGGGGCGTCTGGACATCGGATGCGTTGCCGCCCACGGGCACTTTTTCTATGACCAAGCCAGCGGCGCGTACAGCTACACCAACGAAAACAAGCCGGCGACCGCGTTTCTTTTCAAGCTGATCGCGCAGCTTCAGTTCAGTGGAACGGTCCCCATGATCGATGTGGAGGCTTACGGTCAGTGGTTGACCAAGTGAGGGGGCGCTGTGGCAAGCATACGTTCGGAGTACCACCGGTTCCTGGCGCACTTGGCGCAGCGGCACGTGCACGACGACGTGCGCCGGCTGGCGCACCTGGTGCTCGATCACCTGCAGCCACTGGCCGAGGTCGGTGCTGCACGCCGGGGGCGCTCCACGCGCTTGGCGCCGCTGGCCATCGCGCATCTGGCGCAGATGCCTGTCGCCTACGACGGGGACGCGCGCGGCCCCGAAAACGGGCCGGCGCTCGGGCGACTGCACCAGCTCGAAGTCGGGCCGTTTCGAGGATTCATGCGGCAGGAGACGTTCGACCTCAGCCATGACATCACCTTGGTCTACGGTGCCAACGGCACCGGCAAGAGCAGCTTCTGCGAAGCCTTGGAAGTGGCGATGCTCGGTTCGATCAGCGAAGCGCAGGCCAAGCGGGTCGACCAGCGGACGTACTGCAACAACGCTCGCCTGCGCCGCCACGTCGCGCCAGTCCTGTCGTCTACGGCGGCGGGCGAAGCGCAGGCCGTCCAGCCCGACGAAGCTGAGTATCGCTTCTGCTTCATCGAGAAGAACCGCCTCGACGATTTCGCCCGAATCGCCGCGCGGACCCCGAGCGATCAGCGCCAGCTCATCGCCACCCTGTTCGGCGTGGACCAGTTCAGCGAGTTCGTGCGCGGCTTCAACCCCTCGCTCGATCAGGACCTGATGCTTGCCGGCGTGCAGGCGGCGCAGCTGGCGCAGCGTCGCCTGCGGTTGGCGAACTCCGAACAGACCATCGCCGCCTACCCGCAGAAGATCGCAGCGGTCGAGGGCCTGGAACAAGCTTTGGCGCAGCGCATGTCACCTGGCGCGACCTATCAAGCCTGCGTGGACTGGCTGCTGGGTACGCCGCAGCAGCAAGGACGGCTACCGTATGTCCAGGCTCAGCTGGACGCCAACCCGCCTGCCATTCACGAGGTGACCCAGGCCCGCCTGCAAGCGTTGCTGGCAGAGGCCTACCGCGTCCAGGGACTGTGGCAAGCGTCTTCCGCGCAACTCGCGGCCCGCGCGGGCGAGGTGTCGTACGCGAAGCTCTACGAGGCCGTGCAAGCGTTGGCGGACGGGGCGACCGCGTGTCCGGCATGTGGAACCGGACTGGCCGCTGTGGCACAGGACCCGTTCGCCAGGGCGCGAATGGGCCTGGAGCAGCTCGCGCAACTGGCCGTCCTGCAGCAGCAAGAGGCCGGGCATCGGACGCAGTTGAGCGAGGCGGTCCGAGCGCTGTGGGACGAAATGCGCCGCGTGGTGGCGGCGGCTGGGGTCGCTTGTCCTGCCGAATCGCAGGCCGCGGGCCTGCCACTGCTGCCTCCCACGTCGGCGGGCAATTGGCTCGGCGGCTGGGTGAATGGGGACCAGCGCGCCTGGCAAGCCCTCTTACGGATCGCACAGATCATCGAAGGCTTCGACGCGCAGGCGCGCGACGTGCATGCCCAGCGCGGCGCGATGGCCCAGGAGCGGGACCGCCTGCAACAGCATCAGCTGGAGATCGAACGGCTGCGGACCATGCGCACGACTGCGGATCAGGAGCTGGCGGCCGCCCGCCAAACCGTGGCCCAATTCGACGACGCGAACCGCGGCCTGATCCAGGCGGCCACGGACGAAATGCCGGTGGTGGTGCACCATCAGCGGGTCAAGGCCGCCTACGACGGCTTCCTACCCGAGATTCAGGCATACCTGACCGCTCTGCCGGGGGTTCTGCTACAGGGGCTGGGAGACCAAGCCCGCCATCTCTACAACGCATTCAACCGGGCCGATCCGCCCGGCGATCTGCTGCACGCGCTGTGGTTGCCCGTGGCCGAGAACGGCAAGATCGAGGTGGAGTTCGCCGGCGAGCCGGGCGTGCGCTACGACGCGTTGATCGTCTTCAGCGAAGGGCACATCAAATGCTTGGGTCTGGCGATTCTGCTTGCCAAGAACCTCGCGCAGGGCTGCCCCGTGGTCATCTTCGATGACGTCGTCAATGCGATAGACGACGACCATCGCGATGGCATCTGGCGTACCTTCTTCGAGGACGGTTTGCTCCACGGCAAGCAGGTTATCCTCACCTCGCACGCAGAGGAGTTCCTGCACCGCATCCAGCAGGAGTTGGGCGTGCGCCGCGCCGCGGCCATCAAGCGCTACAAGTTTCTCCCGCATCAGGGAGAGCACGAACTGCGGGTCGACAGCGACCCGCCAGCGAAGAACTATGTTCTTCTGGCCCAGCAGGCGTTGGCGGCTGACGAGAAACGCGAGGCACTGCGCCAGGCCCGGCCGGCGCTGGAGAGTCTGACGGACCGCCTGTGGACGTGGCTGGGTCGGCGGGCGGACGGCCGGATCGACATCAAGCTGAGCGGGCCCCGCGCGCCTTGGGAGCTGAACAATAAATGCACCAAGTTGCGGTCGGCCGTCGAGCGTATCGCGGCGCAACATGCGGGTGCGCCGGATGCCGTAGGGGCGTTGGTCAGGCTGCTCAATGTCAGCGGTACGAGTATTGAATGGGGTTACCTCAATAGCGGTGTGCACGACGCTCAGCGCGATCATGAGTTCGATCGGGCGACGGTAAGAACGGTCGTCGAGGCGGTTACGGCGTTGGATGCTGCTCTTGATACCCTGCAGAACCGATGAACGGCACACGGCTTTGCAGAGCAGTGCCGCCCGTGTCACCTCATAAGTACTTCTTGAAGCTGCCTGCGGTCAGGCTGACTGCCATCCCCAGCAACGCCGCGCTGGGCAGCAGGATGACCAGAGGATGCACCGCTATGGGCAGTGCGAGATAGGTGACCCAAGGCAGCACGGCCAACGGCATCAGGCTGGCCTTCGCGCGGTGGTAGATGAAGCCGGATTCGCGGCCCGCGCCGAACCGGCGCACATCCCGTCGCACCAGGCCGTCGATCAGGCCGACGAATGCTGCAGTGAGGATCAGCGGCAGCGTGAGTACCAGGACCAGCAGGCGCACCAGGAAGGTGAGCGTCGTGAAGGCCGCAGCGATCAGGTAGCTTTCGGCCCAGACATAGACTTGGCTGATGTAGTAGCGGAAGTTGCGGCTCTGCCCGTGGCTGGCCGCGCGGGCGCGCTCGGCGGTCTGGCTCATGCGCTCCAGCAACCCCGAGCGCACGAACACCCACTCGTACCCGGTATCCACCAGCTCGTGCGCCGTGCGCCCGGGCTCCTGCACCACCACGCTGCGCGTGAAGTGGTTGGACAGGTGCCCGAGTTCGTACTGCAGCATCTGCTGGGAGTGGCGCCAGCCCTGGTCCTTCCAGAACAGGTGCATGCCGACGCACTCCACCACGATCGAGAACAGCAGCGAGCCGATGAGCACCCCGAGCAGCCGGAACGGCAAGGTGATGGTGCCGACGATCAGCCCCTGGCGCTGGTTCTGCTCCCGCTGCGCGGTCGAGGCGGCATCCTTCATGGTGCGGCCTCGCCGGTGCTGTCGTCGGCGCCGGTGGCCACCGCGTCAGGCTCGGCTGGAGCGGCGTCATCCAGCAGGTCGTCGGGCAAGGCTGCATGCGGCAAGGCTGCGGAACTGGTGAACTCCCACCACTGCGTGGCCTCGCTGTAGCTCTGGCGCATATACCCGGCCAGTTGCTGCAAGTCCGTCGGCATCACTTCATCGGGGTCTGGCGCCGGAAGCGGCATGCGCACCTTCCAAAGCTGGCCGCCCTGCAGCAGCGCGAAGCATTGGCCCTTGGGCAGACCGACGACGTGTGACGGCTCGATCATCGGCACGCTGGCCATGCTGATGCGGTCCTGGGTGTTCGACGTGAAGTCCGTCGCGCCGCGGATGTCTGAGCTGTCCGTCGCGCCCGAGACGATGGTGGTCGTATAGACCTCGACCTTCGGCAACTGCCTCGTCAGCAGTTCCGCGGTGGCCGTCTCGCGCACGCGCAACATGAATAAATTGTTGAAATTCCCGATCACTTGGCCGGCCTTCGCGCGGTTGCCGATGCGGGCCTCGATGTCCGAAAGCGTTTGCGTGTAGGCGGTGACTTGCAGGCCCGCGCCACCGCCCTTGTTGATGAGCGGAATGAACTCGTCACCCATCAATTCATTGAACTCGTCCGCATGCACGTTGATCGGCACGCGCGCACCAGCCGATGCGCCCGGCAGGCCATCGTCGATTCCGTGCTTGTAGATGTGCCCAGCCACCGAGACGAGATCGCTGAACATCGAGTTGCCGACCGCTGCGGCGACCTCCGCATCGGACAGCGCGTCCAAGCCGACATAGACGACGGCGCGCTTCCTGATCACCTGCATCCAGTCGAAGATCGGGCGCGGGTCGGCCAGGTCGGAGTAGTTCGGCGCCAGGAGCTGGGCGATCTTGCCGCTCGTGAGCTTTTCCAGCAGCGGCAGCAGCGATGCAACGATCTTGTCGAAGTAGGTCTTGTCGTAGCGCACCGCCGAGCGCAGGCCATCGAGCACAGGGTCGTAGTTGCGCGCCTGGGAGAGGTATTGCTCCAGCGCCACCACACGCTTCTCGCGCCCGATCATGTTCCTTGGGATGTTCTTCTCGTTGAGCTTGGCCTCGATCTGGACGATCACCTCCCAGGCCTTGGGCTCCGTCTTGGCAAAGTAGTGCTGGGCGTACTCAATGAACAGCGCGTCGATGTTGATGACGTGGCGCTGGATCAGCATGTAGTCCGGGCGCTGCCCCAGTTCCACCAGGGCGCGGGCGATGATGTTCACGAAGCGCCATGCGAACTCGCGGAACGCCGCGCTGTTGCCTTCGCCGGAGAGCTGCCCCGCGATGCGTGTCGCCACTTCCGAGATCCGACCGAAGCGGCCCACGGCGTTGTAGCGGGCGCTGATTTCCGGCCAGCCCAAGTGGAAGATGTAGAACTCGCCTTCGCGGCCAGCGCGCTGGGCTTCGACGTACATCCGTTTCAAGAGATCGGCATCCCCCTTGGGGTCGATGACGATGACGACCTCATGCTCGCCGGCAGCATTCCTGCGACGGATGTCCTGCGTGACGAACAACTCGGCCAGGCGCGTCTTGCCCACCCGCGTGGTGCCCAGCACCAGCGAGTGCCCGACGCGCTCGCCCAGCGGCAGGCTGACGTCCACTTCGTCGGGCTCGATGCCGTGCAGCCTTGGCAGGCCGCCGACAGGCGGCAACGGGCGCACGGGGTTGAAAGGCGCGTCCCAGCCGGTGAGCTTCGGCAGGCGCGAGAGCGGCAATGGCGCGAACTCCAGCCGTTCCTCCAGGCGCCTGGTCAGCCGGTAGGCCGGCGTCGGCTCGACGTAGCGGCGGAACTCGGGCCGGTACGTCTGCATCAGCCGATGCGTGTGCTTCTGCTCCCAGAGAAAGCCGCGCCCCACGAATAGGCGCTGCTGGCTGACCGGCACGTCCTTGCTGGTCATCACGTAACGCGGCAGACGGCGGATGTTGCGCCGGTAGCGCAGGATGATGCGGGCATCGCGGTAGCGGATCGCGCCGTAGGCGCCGAACGCCAAGGCGCTGCCGATGCCCATGGCCGGGCTCAGCGCGAGCGACCATGGGGCCACCAGGCACAGAAACGCGGCGCCTGCACACGCCGCGACGGTGTATAGCTCCACCGCTGGGCGTAGCAGAACCTCGACCGGCTGTTTGCCCGACATGGCTTCATTGCTCGATGCCGGTGGCCGTGATCAGCGCCGGGTAGTGCCGCAGGCCCAGGCGATCGGCCAGGTCGTCGCCGGCCACGGGCGCGAGCGGCACGCCCGGCACCAGGGCGCGCAGCCGCGCCAGGCCCTGCGCGGTCTCGACGTTGACGACCAGGCCGACCGCGCCACGTTCGCGCAAAGCGGCGGCGCGGCGCTGCAACCAGGCCCGGGAAGCCTCGTCGTCGCCGATGACCACGAACGGCCGCAGGCCGGGCGCTTCGATCACCCGTCGCGCGACGGTGCCGGGCGTGAGCTTGGCGCTGCGCACCGGCAGCATCGCGGCTTCGTCCGCCCGTGTGGCAGGAACCTGGGGCGTCGGGATGGACGGCCGCGCCGGTGCGTTGGCGCGCGGCTGGAGATTCAGGGCTTCGTAGTACGGCAATGCCGACGTGCCGCCACGGTCCTCGACAACGATCAGTGGCTCGCCGGCACGCGAGGCCAGCGGCAGGCCTGACAGCAGCATGAGTAGGCCCGTGAACGCGAGATGGGCGGGATGGGGTTTCGTCATGGGGAGGTCTCCTGGCGCGCCGCGAGGACCGCGGCGGCTGGTCGCGTGCCCTGCACGCGGGCAAGGTGGCGCGACACGCTGCGCCGATAGCGGGCGGCGGGCTCGCCGCCTGCGGGGCGGTGGTAGCGGCCGATCGCCAGCAGCCAGTCCTCGCCGGGGGTGTGCTGCTCCTTCAGGATCTCGGCGGCAACGGCCAGGTTGCGATACGGATCCAGCAGGTCGCACGCGCCGGTAAAGCGGTGCTTGTGGTAGCCGAGGTTGATCTGGCCCAGGCCCGCATCAATGCGCGTGTGCGGCGTGGCGCGCATCGCCTGCTGCAGGCCAGCGCAGGCGTCGGCGCGCGTGGCGAAGCGGCGCGACTGGCCGGCGACGTTGAGGGACCACGGCCACGGCACCAGGCGCCCGTTGCGCCGGATGCCGCTCTCCTGCAAGGCCACGGCGTAGAGCACGGTCGAGGGGATGCCTGCGCGCTGGGCGGCAAGCTGGTAAGCCGGTGGCGGAACCTCCTGGGCCAGGGCGGCAACGGCATACAGGCCGGCAGTGAGCACCAGTGCGCGCAGGGGCATGGCTACGGCTGGCGCTGCCATTGGCCGTTCACTTCGCGCACGGCGGCGGGCAGATCGCCGGGCAGGCCCAGTGACAGCCAGCGGCCGCCGTCGTGGTTGAGCGTGATGCTGCCGGCGCGCACGCGCGCCGGGTCGATCTGCGCGCGCTTGGCCCAGTCGCGGATGCGCGCGTCATCCTGGCGGCTGCCCACCATGTACAGGTCGAACTCCGCGCCCGAGGATTGCAGGCGCTGCACGAGCTGTCCGCAGGCTGCGCAGCCGTCCTTGACGAACACCGCCATGCGGCCGCTGCCGCGCAAGGGACTGCTGGATGGGCCGGCGCCCGGCTTGTCGTCGGGCAGGTTCACGCGCTGCATCCCCGGATTCAGGCGCTGCCAGGCCTCGTCGTAGGCGCGCTGGTAGGCGAGCAGCTTCTCGACGCGGCGCGCTTCCACCTGCACCTGCAGTTCCGCATAGCGGCGCCGTTCTTCGTCCGTGCGAGCTTCGATGCCCAGGGCGGACAGCGGGTCCAGGTTGGGCGAGTAGATACCCAGCGGCCCATCCATCAGCTCGCGGTAGCGTGCCCATTCTTGTGGCTGCAAGCCCCATTCGGTTGCCACCCGGTCGTCCAGCACGCGGGCGGCCAGCGGGCGCTCCTGGCTCTGTGCGTTGCGCGCCGAGGTCGTTGCGGGCTGCTGCGCCCAGGCGGGCCATTGCGACGACGCCACCAGGACCGCGAAAAGGAGGATCGACGGCTTCATGGGGTGCTCCGGTCAGGGAATCGCCACGCGGCGGGTCTGGTTGCCGGCCTGGAACACTGCGGTGTTGCCCTCGATCGCCTGCAGGCGCCACGGGCCGACCGCATCCCCGGGCAGCAGCACCTGAAGTTGGGCGGGCGTGAAGTCCCCGATGCTCGGCGCGACGGACACGCTGCGCTGGCCGGCGCGCAGTTCGGCGCCGACGACGCGGAATGGCAGCGGCGGCAGCTCGGTCTTGGAGGCGGCGGACGTGCGCGATGCGCGCCGCTGGGCGGGTGCGGTGGCACGCGCGGCGGCTTGGCGCGCCTTGATCTGCTCGACCTCCGCGCGCAGCGCCTGGAGGTCGTCGGCCGCTGCGTAGCCACTGAGAGATTTCTCGACCTGGGCCGCGCGTGCTTCCAGAATCTGGCGGGTGTCTTTGAGGTCAGCGTCCGTCGCGACGGCCGGGCGCTGCTGGATGGCCTCGATCGTCTCGGCCAAGCCAGTTGCCTGCGCTTCCAGGCGTTGCAGGCGGGAATCCAGCCGCTCCTGGTCGGCCTGGTCGCTGAGGGCCTGGTAGCCCAGGGCCGCCAAGACGCTGAGGAAGATCAACCAGAGCCACATCAGGCTCTGCACCACCACGGCGGCGGTCGATCGCTGGGCAGGTTGCGGGGCGTTCATGGCTGGCCTCCCGAAACCATGGGTGCCAGCGGGAACGTCTGCACCGCCTCGGTGGCGGGTGGCTCGGATGGGGACTCGGCGACCGCGCGATCGCCGGGCCGCTCGAAGCAGATTTGCCGTGCGCGGTCATCCGCGTGCAGTTCCCAGGCCGGGCCAGCCAGCGTGAGCAGCGCATCGCGCAAGGTCATGGGGCCGAGGTGCAGGTGTACCGCCGGCAACGGCAGCGCGTACAGCTCGATCACGGCATGCGCGGTCTGGCACAGGCCATAGCCGCTGCGTTTGAGCACGTGCCGAAGCCCATCCCCGACCGTGGCGCGGGCATCCTCGGGCATGGACACGTCGATGGTCTGCAACAACAGGTCGCGCTGCGCCGCCATGGGTGCCAGTTCGACCAGTGTGTAGCGGGCGTAGCGCACGACCGGGATGTACTCGGAAGCCTCGGGTTCAGGCGCGGCCAAGACTTCCGCGATGGTGTCGGGCGCGACCGGCGCAGTCGTCGTCGCGCAGCCACCGGCCAGCACCGACCACAGCAGGCCGAGAAATCCCGCCAGAAGGCGGCGTTCGGGATAGTGAAACCACGGTGGAGAGGGGCACATAGCTCGGCGTCCTGAAACATCCAGCCCTCACCATCGCCGCTCAGGCCGCGAGCGGCAGCAAACAATGCGAACCAGGCAGCGTCCGATTTACCGGGAGCGGCAAAAAAAACGGCCCCGAAGGGCCGTAAGTGGAACGTGTCATGCGGCGACAAGCTGCCGGGCCAGTGCGACCTCGACGGAATCACCGTCCTGGTTCAGGACATCGAGCCCGGATTCGGGCACGTCGCCCGAGGTGGACTGCGAGACCATGATCTTCTTGGCCATCAGCTCCAGGCAGGTCATCTGCGAGGAACCGGCGTAGCCGAGGTAGATCACACGCACGGGCTGCTTCTGCCCGATGCGCCAGGAGCGGCGTGCCGCCTGCTGGAGCGAGTACACGTTGTAGCCCGACTGCATGAACACGATCGTCGGGAACTCCAACAGGTCCAGCCCCGTCTTGACCAACTCGGGGTTGGTGATGAGCACGTCGATGCCACGGTCCAGTTGCTCGGCGATCCAGTCTTCGCGGCGGCTGGCATCCACGCTCGCGCGCAGCACCGCCACCTTGAAGCCTTCCTGCTCCAGCAACACCTTCAGGCGCGACGTGGTGTCGCGCGTGCCGGTATAGACCGTGTAGGCCAGGACCTTGCGGCCCTGCGCCTTCTCCTCTTTGCAGATGTCGATCAGCTCACGCTCCTTGGGGCTGATCTCGAACTCGTTGAACTGAGCCGGGACAAACGCCAAGGTGTTGCGCGTGCGCGGATGCACCACGGTCTCCGACCGGAAGCAGCAATCCGGCCAGGCCAGCAGCACGTTGAGGACCACACCCAGCAAGGTCGTATCGCGTCGCGCCAGAGCCTGTTTCAGCTCCGCGGTCAGCCGACCCGCCAGATCGCGGTAGGCCGCGGCTTGCGCCGTGTCCATCGCGACTTCACGGAACTCCTCGTCATACGGCGGCAGGACGTTGCCACCGATGTCCTTGAGCTTGAGAAAGATCGTGAACGGCAGGATGCAGCGCAGCACGCCCTTGGGGCCAAACCCCGGGGCCTTGACCGTGCGCACCGATACCTTGGTGCCCTTGGCCGTCTTGTGCGCCGTGCCGGTGCTCTCGGAGTAGATGTCCTTCAACACCCCGTGATCGCGCATGAACGCCATCGCAGCCGAGGTCATGCTGCCGCTCGTGGTCGGGCGGTAGCCGTCTTCGATCATCCGCCCCGGAAGGGCTCGGAACAGCAGGTGGAACAGGTCGTCCCCGTAGCCGCCCATCAACGTGCCGGTCAGCAGCAAGGTCTTGCGAGCCTTCGCCGCCAGCACGCCCATGGCCTGGCCCTGGGCACTGCCCCCGTTCTTGTACTCATGTGCCTCATCGGCGATGAGCAGGTCGAACGTGCCTTGCGGCAGGTAGCGTTTGATGAACTCGGACGGCTGATAGCCGCCCTCGCCAAAGCCGAACTCCATGTTGGCCATCGCACGTTCCATGCGCGTGGCCTGACGGTCGGAAAACACCAGCTCGCCGTTGCCATCCATGAGGTTGATGAACTCATGGATGTTGTCGCCGAGCATCGACGCCAGGAACCCGTCACCGAACTTTTGCATCAGCTTCTGCGCGGTGACCTCTCCGATGGTCGGTATGCGCTTTAAGGCTTTGAGCACGGCCGAGGACTGGTCGCTGCCGGACAGACTGCGCGGGCGGATCAGTGTCCACAGGGGCGCGGCGCAGTGGCCGCACTTCCTGCGGCACTCCTCGGCTTGGAGCGCGATCGGGTTGACCGGCTCGCCGTCGAGGTCGGTGATGACCGTGCCGCAGTCCGGGCAGGCCGCCACGTCGCCGTGGCGGGTGCGCCGCGTGGTGAAGACAGGCTTCCAGTGAAAGCCCATCCGCATCCTGACGCGCCCCAGGACGAAGAACTCCTGGCCCGTGGGCTGCACGCCCAACTGCTCGCGCAGCTTGATGAGCTTGACGAGCGTATCCGGCCCGTTGAGTACCCACACCTTGGCACCGGCCACCGTCTCCTGGATCTCGCGCCGCCACTTGTAAACCAGGTGGGGCGGCGACAGCACCAGAGTGCGGCGATAGCCTTCGGCGTTGAGCACGGCGGCCGTGGCAATGCCGACGGTCGTCTTGCCGCAGCCCATCTCGCCATTGACGATCGCAGCACGTTCGCCACGGTCGATCAGCAGCTCGGCGGCGGCGTGGACGACTTCGGCCTGGGCTGGGAACAGCTTGCGCTTGAGGCTGGCGACCACCAGTTGCCGGTGCGCCTGCGGTTGGCCGGTATAGACCGGCGGATTAGCGCTGTTGAGGGCGTCGAGTAGTTCGTCGCCGAACTCGCCGACAAAATCCTGAAGGCTCAGGGTCAGAGGGGAAGATTCCGCGTCGAGCAGTTCGCCCTGTACGGGCGCGGATTCAGCGGCAGTGGTTTCGAGATCGAGGGACATGGTGATGCTCCAAAGAAAAATGGGGCATGCACCACCCCCAGCGGGGCAATGGCATGCCCCGTGGTGGGAAGAGAATCGACGCGTGGCTGAGGGTGGTTGAAGGTGCTGGCCTGGGCGGCCCGCAGGTGAACCGTGCTCAGTCTTCGGACGGAAGCACGATGACGGTTGCGCAGCGCTGCGAATCGGTGACGATGCGAATGGCGAGCCCCGGATGGATCACGTAGTGCGATTCCAGCGACGCGCCCGATTGAAGCGCGCTGCTGTTCGTCTGCCATTGCTGGATGTTGACGTCGCCCCAGTCGCCACGGGTGTGGCGCCTGAAGTACGGGATCGGGTCCAGGCGACCCGCGCGGACCAGGCGGTCTACACCTCTGCTGAAGATGAGCGCCCCGATGGGGAACGCCAGCCGCTGGCAGTAGGTTTCGATGCGATGCGATGCCATGGGCTCCTCCTTGATGAGTCATTGAGCCACGACACCCCTGCCGGAGTGAAGTGGCTCCGTCAGGTGGATGAGGATGACGATGTGGGGCCTCAGATCAGGTCCCGCTCTTCGGGAAGCTGGACCACCGTGGTCTGGTGGTCCTCGCTGGTCTTGACGATCAGCGCCAGGTCCGGCGTGATCCTGAACTGCGAGATCATTAGGTTGTCCTGTTGGATCGCCACGTCGTTGGCTTGGCGTGTGGCCTCATCGATCTCGCCCCAGTCCCCGCGCACATGGCGCTGGACATAGGCCAAGGGGTCGATCAGGCCTCGCCGGGCCAGCCAATGCACCTTCTCGCTCAACTTCAACGTACTCGGTGCGAACAACGGTTGCTTGTGCGGCGCAGGCCGCTTGAACGGATTGGGGATCATGGTGTTTCTCCTTCGAGTTGGTACAGCAGGACGGCAGCGCGTCCGGTGGATCAGCGAATGGTCAACACCTCGCCCCGTGTCGCGGAGCCAGGTGTCATGTCCCACGCGCGGATGACGGGAACGAACTTGTCGGTGAGGATGCGGGTCTCGGCGATGGAGCCGTCTTCGCGTTCGGTGAACTCCCGCTGGAGCGTCTTGTCCTTGTGGGTGTCACCTTTGACGACGAGCACGCGCCCGGTCTTGGAGCGCACAACCCCCGAGATCGCACCCGCGGCCAGAGCCAGGGCGAGATGCCAGCGGGACAAGGCCCGCGCCGGTGGACGCAGCGATTGCTGCGCAGCCCCCAGGTGCGTGTCCTGCGATGGCCACAAGCCTTGCAGCCTGCCAACCTCATCGGCGAACTGCTCGGGCTCCATCGTCACGCGGAAGAAATGCTCTGGCTCGGCCGGGCTGGCGGGGACGATGTACGGCAGGAACGGCCACTCGCTCGGCAGTTCCTCGGCTTCGACTTCGCCTTGCCCTACCTGCAACAGCAGATTGCGCACGGCCTTGACGCCATCGGGCACCTGCTCGCGCTGGCGCACCCGGCGTCCGAAGATCACCACCTGCTTGAACTGCGTCTCCACCGCTCGGTAGATGCGCAGGTCCGTGTAGTGGCGCGTCAGCCAGCCGACCAACTCCGCGTCGAGCACGTAGCCGGGGACGATGAAAACCAGCACGCCGCCGTATTGCAGCAGCGAGAGCGTGCGCTGGTAGAACAGCTTTTCAAGGCGGGCACGGCCCTGGCCCTGATAGCCGATGTTGCCGTTGACGTCCTTGGACAGGTCCCCATACGGCGGGTTGAGCCAGAGCAGCCCGAAGGACTGCTTGGAGACCATCGTGTCCATCAGGTCCGCGTGCAGGCAGTGATCGACCAGGCCGCGGGCATGGCGCGCCCGCTCCGCGTCGAACTCGACGGCGAACGCCTTTGCCTGCTCGCGCCCGAGGGCATGGGCGGCTTCGGCGATCGCCACGCCTTCGCCGGCGCAGGGATCGAGGATGCACATCGGCCCGTCGCTGGGCATCAGTGCGTTGAGCGCTCTTTCGAGCGTGGGTTCGTCGGTCGGGAAATATCCGTTCTTGACGAAATTGCGGGCGAGCCGCGGGAACATGAGGGCCATGGAAGTCTCCTGGTTGGCGGGGATGAAACACGGAAGTACGCCAAGGCGTGCCTCCGAGGGTGGGTCAAGCCGCTACCGCTTCCGGCGTCCAAATCTTGGCCGGATACGGATAGGCGGTGAGCGCGTCGCTGCGGATCAGGGAGCCGAGCGCCAGGGTCAGCGCCGGCACGTCGATGGCGAGCCGATGGCCTTCCAGCGGCCCGAGGGCGAACGGAAGGCGGGCCAGCATCTCGCGGGTTTGCAGCAGTTCCAGCACGGTCTCGCGCCAGTGATCGAGCAGCGGCAACGGGCAGGTGTCCCGCACCAGCATCCACAGGCGGTCAAGCCTGTGGGCGCTGTCGCGTGGCAGCAGTGCCAATGCGCTGGCGTTGGCCTTGTCGGGCTTGACGCAGCGCCGGTCGAACAGCCACACGTTGGACAGCGAGCCGAACAGCGTCCGCCGGTACGCGCGCGTGATGCGCTTTTCCAGGCGATCGACGTTGCCGATGAATACCGGGACGCTGCCGCCCTGGTCGGTGATGACGTGGAACTGGTCCAGTCCCTGCTCGTCGCGCCCGAGGGTCAGGCGAGCGAGGAACTGCTGGACGGCGGTGTCCCGCGCCCAGATGGACAGGAAGATCAGGTTGCCCTGGTCATCGCCGACGCAGGCGTCGGCCATCACGTCCGGGCATTCGTCGATGCGGTACAGCGTGGAAGAAGTGTTTGCGGGCATGGTGGTGTCCTCGGATGAACGGGAACAGCACCGCCCGCTGGGGCAAGTACTGCCCCAGGGGGTGGAAGAAAACCGCTCAGTCCGGCTCGAACTGCCGGGTGTGCGGGTTGAAGTGAAGCGGCTCGTCCGCCGAAGTGATCGGCGTGAAGCCTTCCAGGTAGATGTTGTTGAGGTACTGGTCGCGGTAGGTCAGTGCCTGCCGTGCCTGGTCCTCGGTGAGGCCGTTGTCGATGAAGTACGCCAGCATTTCCTCGTCGGAGGACACTTCGTCGTTGGACAAACTCCCTTCAACGAGTGCCAGCAACGAGGGCGGAAGCGTTGCCAGGATCGGGTCCATGTCGGTTCCTCCTGGCTCAGGCCATCGACGCCGCGGCGGATGCCGCGGATGCCGTGGGTGTGCGCCGCCGGGCGTGGTAGGCGCGAACGCCTGCACGCCAGTCGGCGGACTGCTCCGGTGCGAGGTCCAGATAGGACAGCGGGCACGTGTAGTAGTACGGGTGCATGGACTCGTCCAAGGACTTGTAGCCCCACTGGCCGCCGCTTCGTTCAAGCAGATCGCAGCGGATGTAGCGCAGGGACTGGCCCGGTGCGAGATCACGATGCACGCCTTCGACCTTGGCGGTCACTTCGGCGACGGACCACAGCACGTTGCCGCGCAGGGTGTGAGCGATGACCTTGACGCTGGCGCGCTCGGTCTCTTGCGGTGCGATCAGTTCCGCGATCAGTTCGGACCGCGATTGGTTTGAGAAATACCAGCCCATGAGAGGCCTCCTCGAAAAGTTGAGCTGAAGGCCTCCCCGTGGGGAAGAACCCCCAGCGGGTGATGGAATGCCGCATCTGCGGCGAAGGAACCTATGCGTCGCCCTCAATCCCAGTCGTCATCGTCTCGATCACAACCGGCCGGGCAGTAGCCGAACTCGATCCCGTGCGAGCAATAGCCATGCTCCGCATTCCAGTCCTGGGTTTCCTGCCGTTCGGCAGGTGTTGCGTAGTCCCATTCCTGGGCCGCGATTTCGAGAGCCTGAGCACGTTGCTCATCCGGCAAACGATTGGCCTGTGCGTCGATCGCCGAACTGAAGAGCGTCACGTAGTGGTCGTAGGACAAGCCGCAACCGCGCTGGGCGTGTGCGGCGGCCGCTTTGCAAAGGTCCCGCCACGCGGGTTCATCCAGCGTTGAACGCGGGGTATCGCAAGCGATGGTGGACATGATGGAGACCTCCAGAAAATGGCCAGGGCCTCCCCCGCATGGGAAAGGAACCCCGGCGGGTGGATGAAGAACACCGCGCATGCGGCGTCTGCGATCACGCAGGTTTTGGTTCGGCCTGGCGGCTCCACTCCTGCGTCTTGAAGTCCAGCGCGTAGCCCAGCTCGCCCAGGCGGGCGATCTGCGCGCGCAGGGTGCGGCGGTCGATGGTCGAATCCAGTTTCACGGACTCGCCCAGCGGCCACAGCAGGCCGAAGAGCGCGGCGTCACCGTCTTCGGTGCTGCCGGGGGCAGCGGCCGTAGCAGGCGGTGGCGCATCCACGCCGAAGGGCGTGGTATCGACCAGCGGGTCCGCGGACGCCTGCACGGGTGCGGGCTTGGCGGGCCTGGACGCTTTGGTGGGCTTGGCCGGCGTTGCCGCAGGCTGCGCCCCTTGCTCTTCATCGAGCGGATCGACGTCCTGGGTGGCGAAGCTGCGGGCTTCGTCGCGGCTGAGTTTGTCGATGCCGTTGAGCGTCATGCCGTCGAGGCTGGCACGGATCTCGAACCGCATGCCGCCGCCGACCGGATAGGACTTCGGGAAGATGTACCTGATGATGAATTCCCCGTCGTACTTGCCTTCGGGGTACTGCTCCAGCTCCGGGTCTTTGACCTCGAAAGTACCGAGGTGCGTCGCGAGGCGGCCAACCGTGAACGGGCCGTTCTTGCCGCGGATGGTACGCAGCGTGAGCTGGCCGGGGACGACGATGGGCGCAACAGATTTCTCGGAAGCCGATGGGGTTGCCATGATGGTTCTCCTGATGATGAATGACGGGCCGCCGACGGCACCCGGTGGATGAGAGGAAATGGCCTCGCCCGAGGTGGGCGAGGTCCGCGTGGCATCACGCCTTGAGCTGGCGCATGCCTTCGGCCAGCAGCCACAACGCCCGGTTCAGGCGCAGGTTCTGGTCGATGCCTTGCACCGGACGGGTGCGCTGATTGCGGCCGTTGGCCGTGCGTCCGTTCAGGCCCCCTTTGACTAGGTTCTCCTGGACGCGGTTGAAGACGGCCCACAGGTCGTTCTTGCGGTCGTCCCATCGCCGAGGGGCCAGCAGTTGGCTCTCGGTGACAGGCGTGGACTTGGCCGGATCGTCGTACTTGAGTGCGAGCGCAGAGTTCGCAAAGACCTCCGCTTCGCCCTCATCGAGGGTGATGGTGCGCATCGCATCGCGCGCGTTATGCACGCGCTCGAAACCTTCGAGGACTCCGTAGGCACCTTCGATCACCTGGCTGGCCACGTCGCCCTTGTGGGGAACGCGGATGTCTGCGGTGGTGTCACCGCAAACCAGGCCGTTGTGGCAGACGAACCGGAACATGCCGGCGAGCATCTGATAGCTGCTCGTGCCGTCATGGCTGTTGAGCAGGATGATCTCGTTCGCCTCGTCGCCGTTGATCTGGCTTGCATGGCGAAGTCGGATGAGGTGCTTCGTGTACTCGCGCCGGTCTTCGTTGCGCACGCGCGTCTGACACACCATGAAGGGCTCGAAGCCCTCCTGGCGCAGCTTGGTCAGCACGGTCGAGGTCGGTATGTAGGCATACCGATCGGACCGGCTCCCATGTGGAGCGTCGGCGAAGATCGACGGAACGACGGCACGAATGCGGTCGTCCGAGAGTGGGCGATCAGAGCGCAGGATCGGGGATTGCGGAGCAAAGCGGGATACCAGAGACATGGCTGATCTCCTTTGAGAAATTCGACAACCGCGTGGCCGTGAGACCACGCGGAACTCGGGGGATGAAATGCGCAAGCACGCGTCCTGGGGACGCGGCGTACGTGGGGAGGAAAAGCGACAAGGCCCCGTGAGAGGCCGTGCCGGATCAGAACGAAGCAGCCAATGCCGGCTCCTGCTCCTGGACTTGCGCCTCGGGCTCGCGCTCGGCGGGCTCGGTGGCCGTGTCGATGGCATCGTCGGCTTCGGACGCGGATGCGTCTTCGGCCGGCGGCGCCTCGGCTTGCGCCTGGCTCGTCGGATAGACCTGGGTGCCGTCGATCTTGATGAGACCGATGTGGACCAGCGTCGATTCCAGGCTGGCGGCCGGTTCCCCGGCGTGCTCACCCTTGGTGCGGATGTACGGATCGATCTTCATGTCGTTCAGACGGAAGGCGATCAGCACCTTGCGGTCACCCTCGACGGCCTGAACGCACCGGCGAACCAGGTGCTCGGCTTCCGGGGTGGCGACGATGGTGTCGAAGTACCGATACTCCGGTTCATCGACAGGCCCGGCCAGTGCCGCGACGGTGCAAGAGAGGAACGAGTCGCCAGCTTTTGGGGTGACGTCCTTCACACGATTGAGATAGCCGATGCCGCGGGTGATCAACTCGTGCTGCTCGATCGAAGCCAGTTCGGCCCGGTCGATCAGTTCGGCCTTGAGCAGTCGCGCCTTGAGGGACGCGGCGGCCTGACCCTTCTGCTCACCCTTGTCGCGGATGTACACATCGCCCCACAGGTCACCGAGGCGAAAGCGCACCAGCGGGCGCTGCTTGGGATCGTCAACGCCGATGTAGCGCTGAACGAGCTTCTTGGCCTCGGCACCCGAGACCTTGACGTCGAAGTAGCGGTAGCTGGGGTCCCGGGCGGGGCCGACCAGCGCGGCGATGGTGCATGCCAGGAAAGGCTGCGCACGGCGGCCGCCCCGGACGGGCACTTCACGGACACGCTGGATGTAGCCGATGCCCGAGGTGTGGAGGTCGAAATACGATTTCTCGTTGGACGTGGTGTTCATGGTGAATCTCCATTGGGATGAAGCGGAGACACACCGGCCCACGCATGCGGGGAAGGTGCGTGACCCCGCGGTGGGTTGATAAGGCGAAAGCATCCGCCACCAGAGGCTGGTGGCCGCTCGCGGAAGGATGCGGTGCGAGCTGGCTCGGTCACGCAGTGGGAACTGCGCCGCAACCTCGAAGACCGATGGTTGCCTGGCATGTCGCTGACGACGTCAGCAGGCATGGGGCCAGCATGGCGGGGCCTCGCGCGCGCGGCAGCAATCAATCGGCACCCGGGCGCTTCCCTTTGTCCGCGCCACCCGGCGCCTGTCACAGGCACTTGGCGCCGCGCAGGTGCTCGGGGGTATCGGCGCGCGGACGGCCGGGACGGCTCCAGGCGCCGCCACCGCGCGCGCCGATCAGCCGCCAGCCGGCGGCGCGCAGGCTGGCGCCACCTTCGTCGGGCATGGTGTAGGTGAGCAGGCGTATGTAGCCCAGCGCCCTTGCCGCCTGCCAGGCCGCGCCGTAGAGCTTGCTGCAGGCGCTGGGTGTGCCGTCGGTGCACAGCCGCGTGACTTCCAGCGTCCAGGTGCCGCGCGACCGGGCGGCCGACAATGGCCACGCCGTGGATCAGGTCGCTGTCGCTCAGCGTGACGGCCAGGGCGAACTTCGCGCCCTGGACCGGGCGGTGGTGGCGATGGTGCGACAGAACGAATGCATTGGCCGTGCGCAGCGACACCGGTAGGAGGTGCAGCCTCGGCGAGGTCGATGGCGTGTTCATGCGGTTGTCTCCGGTGGCATGCCGGCGTTGTGGCCGGCGGGGCGTGCCTCGGCGGCTGGAGACAAACGCGCACGCGCGGCGATGGCGGCGGTGCGAACAAAAGAAGGCCCCCGATGCGGGGGCTGCGAGGCGGTTGCCGCGTCAGGCGGGAGGCACCACTGCTAAGGACAGGTGCGTGGCGGTGGCGGAAAGCACGAGATCGTCCGCCGAGTGCTGGAGGCGCGTGAACAGGCCGTCCTTCGGGTCGAAATACTCCGCGAAGTCATCGCCGCCCAGCTCGCGGCCGGCGAGGTGCCACCAGTCATCGAACGGGTCGGTGTCCGGGTTGCATCCGACGGCGTAGGCGAGCAGTGCCTGGCGCCCATCCGGGCGACGCTCCCCACGCTCGGCGAGGAAGTACACGCCCTGATCCTTGACCAGGACAATGCGGCACTGATTGGGGACGTCTCAGAAAACGGAAAAAATCGTACGCTAAGCCGGTTGCAGCGGTCGTAGCGGCCTGAACTTGCCCGCGCCGATCTTGGCGCTGCTGCGCCAGAGGTAATCGCCGGTCAGGTTGATGTGCTCCCAGCCCAGCGGCGACAGGTACTGCAACAGGGCGTCATCGACAGTCTGGCCGTGACCGCGTAAGGCGTTTGAGGCCCGTTCCAGATAGACCGTGTTCCACAACACTATGGCCGCCGTCACCAGGTTGAGGCCGCTGGCCCGGTAGCGCTGCTGCTCGAAACTGCGGTCGCGGATTTCGCCCAGCCGGTTGAAGAACACGGCGCGGGCTAGCGCGTTGCGGGCTTCGCCCTTGTTCAGTCCGGCATGCACGCGGCGGCGCAGCTCGACGCTTTGCAGCCAGTCCAGGATGAACAGCGTTCGCTCGATGCGGCCCAGCTCGCGCAGCGCCACGGCCAGGCCGTTCTGGCGCGGGTAGCTGCCGAGTTTCCTGAGCATCAGCGAGGCCGTCACCGTGCCCTGCTTGATCGAGGTGGCCAGCCGCACCTTGGCGTTGATCGCCTTGCCGGACGCCTGGAACTGCTGCTGATGCTTGTGCTTGGCAGCGTTGAACAGCTTGCCCAGGATGCGGTCGTGCAGGTCGATGATTTCGTCGGTGACGGTGGCCATGCCCTCGATGGCGAGCGCACCAGGGTCGCGTAGCGGCGCTGTGCCTCGAACTTGGCCAGATCGGCGGGCGTCATCTGGCCGCCTTCGCGGGCGATCTTGAGCAGGCGGTTCTGGTGCACCGACCGCTCGATGCCGGAAGGCAGGTCGAGCGCCTGCCAGGCTTTGAGGCGCTCGATGTGTTCGAGTATGTGGCGCGAGTTCGGCTTGACGGGCGACTGGCGCAGCCAGGCCAGCCAGGTCGTCTTGCCGTTGTCGTGGCGCTTGAGCAGATCGTCGAGGCGGTGCCGGTGGGTGGCCGACAGGGGATCGGACAAGGCCGCGTAGATGCGGCGGTTGGCGCGGCTGTAGGCGTTCATCGAACACCTCCCTTTTCCTCATCCGGCGCAACAGGACAGTTGCTTCACGTCCTTGTTGAAGGTCTGCGCCGCGAGCTTCAGTCCCTCGACCATGGTCAGGTAGGGGAACAACTGGTCGGCCAGCTCCTGCACGGTCATCCGGTGGCGGATCGCCAGCGCGGCCGTCTGGATCAGTTCGCCCGCTTCCGGCGCGACCGCCTGTACGCCGATCAGCCGCCCTGAGCCAGCTTCCGCCACCAGCTTGATGAAGCCGCGCGTGTCGAAGTTGGCGAGCGCCCTCGGCACGTTGTCGAGCGTCAGCAGCCGGCTGTCGGTCTCGATGCCGTCGTGGTGCGCTTCCGCCTCGCTGTAGCCCACGGTCGCCACCTGCGGATCGGTGAACACCACCGCCGGCATCGCCGTCAGGTCCAGCGCCGCGTCGCCGCCGGTCATGTTGATCGCGGCGCGCGTGCCGGCCGCCGCCGCCACATAGACGAACTGCGGCTGGTCGGTGCAGTCGCCGGCAGCAAAGATGTGCGGTGCGCTCGTGCGCATGGCGCGGTCGATGACGATGGCTCCCTGCGCATTGACTTCGACGCCTGCCGCTTCAAGGTTCAGGCTGCGCGTGTTCGGCGCGCGACCGGTGGCGACCAGCAGCTTGTCGGCGCGCACTTCCCCCTGCCCGGTGGTGAGCACGAATTCCCCGCCCGCATAGGCAACGTGGCTCGCCTGGGTGTGGTCCAGCACCTCGATGCCCTCGGCGCGGAAGGCGTCTGTTACGGCTTCCCCGATGGCCGGGTCTTCTCGGAAGAACAGCGTGCTGCGCGCCAGGATCGTGACCTGGCTGCCCAGCCGGGCGAAGGCTTGCGCCAACTCGACCGCCACCACGGAGGAACCAATCACGGCCAGCCGCTCGGGGAGCGAGCTGCTTTCCAGCGCCTCGGTGGAGGTCCAGTGGGGTGTGTCCGCAAGGCCCGGGATTGGCGGAAGCGCCGGGCTCGCGCCGGTGGCAATCAGGCAGCGGTCGAAGTTCACCTCGTGCGTGCCGCCGTCAGCGGTCGCCACGGTCAGCGTGCGCGTGTCCCTGAACCGGGCCTCGCCGCGCAGCACGGTGATGGCCGGAGTGCTTGCCAGGATGCCTTCGTACTTGGCATGGCGCAGCTCCTCGACGCGGCCTTGTTGCTGGGCCAGCAGCCGCTCGCGCAGTACAGCGGGCGCTGCGGCCGGCAGGCCAGCATCGAACGGGCTTTCGCGGCGCAGGTGGACGATGTGCGCGGCGCGGATCATGATCTTGGACGGCACGCAGCCGACATTGACGCAGGTGCCGCCGATGGTGCCGCGCTCGATCAGCGTGACGCGGGCGCCTTGCTCCACGGCCTTCAAGGCAGCCGCCATCGCCGCGCCGCCGCTGCCTATCACAGCCACGTGCAGCGCTTGTTCACCGCCAACATGCTTCGTTTCGCCACCGAGCCAGCCCAGCGCCTTGTCTAGCAGGCCGGCAGGCTTGTTCGGCGTGTCGGTAAGCCGTGCGCGATAGCCGAGCGTGGCCACTGCGGCAACCAGCGGGGCCACGCTCACGCCTGCATCCGCCTCGATTTCGGCCTGCCGCTGCGGATAGGACACCGAGGCCGCGCGCACGCCGGGCACGTTCGTCAAAGCCTGCTGGACGTGCTCGGCGCACGACGTGCAGGTCATGCCTTCGATGTGGAGGGTGATCGCCTCGGCCATGATTACGCCCTCACTGCTTGACGCTGGACGGGTAACCCGCGTTTGCGGTGGCCTTGGTCAAGGCGTCGGCATTGGTCTTGGCCTCGTCGAAGGTGACGACGGCCTCCCGCTTCTCGAAGCTGACTTCGGCCTTCTCGACGCCGGCGACCTTGGACAGAGCCGTCTTGACCGTGATCGGGCACGCGGCGCAGGTCATGCCGGGCACCGACAGGGTGACGGTCTTGGTGGCAGCCCAGGCGGGCGCGCTTAGAGCGGCGGCCAGGGCGATGAGGGTGGTGAGGGTGGTGAGTTTCTTCATGGTGATCTCCTTTCAGTAGAACAGCGGCAGGACGTAGGGAAACGCGAGGGCAACCAGAACCAGGGCGGCCACGATCCAGAAGATCACCTTGTAGGCAGTCCGCACTTGGGGCACGGCGCAAACGTCGCCGGGCTTGCAGGCATGGGCTGGTCGGAAGATGCTGCGCCAGGCGAAGAACAGCGCGATGAGCGCTGCGCCGATGAAGATCGGCCGATACGGCTCCAGCACGGTCAGGTTGCCGATCCACGCGCCAGAGAAGCCGAGCGCGACCAGGACAAGGGGGCCGAGGCAGCAGGCCGAGGCGAGGACGGCCGCGACGCCGCCGGTCGCCAGTGCGCCGCAGCCGTTCTTGGGTTCCGACATAAGGTTCTCCTTCCGGGACTTCGCTTGATGCTGTAACGTTACTTCCGTAGTCAACTACGGAGTCAAGCGCCATGGAGAACGCTCAAGAGAATCTGACCATCGGGGCCTTCGCCAAGGCAGCCCGGGTCAACGTGGAGACGATCCGCTTCTATCAGCTCAAGGGCTTGCTACCCCAGCCGGAGCGGCCCTACGGTCGCATCCGCCGCTACGGGCAGGCGGACGTGGCGCGGGTGAAGTTCGTGAAGTCAGCCCAGCGCCTGGGATTCAGCCTGGATGAAGTCGGCCAGCTCCTGAAACTGGAGGACGGCACCCATTGCAGCGAGGCGGCCGAACTGGCTGCTCACCGGCTGGCCGATGTGCGCGCACGCATGGCGGACCTCACGCGGATGGAAGAGGCCCTGTCGACGCTAGTGAGAGAGTGCAACGCGCACCATGGCAATGTTTCCTGCCCGTTGATCGCAGCTTTGCATTGCTGCTAAAGGGCCCACTTCGGCTCTTAGCGTACGATTTTTTTCCGTTTTCTGAGACGACCCCTGATTGGCGATGGCTTCGGTCAGCACGGGGCGCAGGTCAGCGCCTTTGAATCGCAGTGACATGGATGAAATCTCCTGTGTGGAAGAATGAGAAAGGCCTCCATCCGATGGGATGAAGGGCCTGTAGTGCACGCGGCCGGAACGGCTGGAACGCCGTGGCGGATGCCTCGGGTCAGCCGCAGGACCGCCCGGTTTCGCTGCGGGGCGTCATGCCGGGACGGCCTGGCGCTTGCGGGCCGCTTTCGCGTCGAGGATGCTCACGTCGATCTGGCGCCAGCGCCCGTCGTCGATGAGCCTCTCCAGCACTTCGCCGAGCATGTCGAAATACACCTCGTCGTGCCGATCGACCAGTTCGACCGATTCACCGTTCTGACGGTGCAGTTCCACCACGTAGGTGTCTCCGCCGCGGTCGTAGAGGATCGTCACCCGGCCCTCGAACTTCGCGGTCGAGACCGTGAAGCTGATCGCCGGCGGGGTCTCGATGATCTTGGAGGGCGTGGGATCGACCCAGGTGAAGTCGCGGGCACCGGCATCCACCAGCATGTGGGTGATGCGCCGGAAGCGATCGGGGGCCGGCATCTCCTCCAACTGCTCGATGAGCTGGCCCAACTCCATGCACTGCGGCGTGGGAATGGGCAGCTTGGCCGGCGCCGAGCCGAGGATGTGCCTCGTGATGGTGTACGGCGTGCCGTCCGAAGTCTCCTCGGTGATGACCTCCGGCGTGTCCGCGCGCAGTCCGTCGAAGCGACGACGGGCATAGGGTTGGACATGCACCTTGGCGCCTTCGGCAGGAACCGTGGTCACCAGGCTGGGATCGAGCACCGCGAACTCGGAAGGCTTGAGCTTGACGACGATGGCATCGTCGGTCGCGGCGACCACCTTGCCGTCGAAGGGTTGGGGGTCGATGGCGAAGCCCAGCGTTGAGGACAGCGGCTGATCATCGAACACGCGGTACTTGAACGACCGCACGTTGCGGGGCACATGGCCTGCGACCAGCGAAGGCATCATGGATTTGATGAGGGAACGATCCATGGGGAAACTCCTTGAGGAAAAACAAGGGATTCCCCGCCCGCAAGGGAGAGGTCCCTTGTGGGTGGCGTGGATGGACGCGGTAGGTCCGTAGGAAGAAACGACCAGCACGGTTTCCCGCGCTTGCAGCCTCGAAGGTCTCGACTGCCTGGGCATGTGCCGGCAACGCCGACGAACATGGGGCAAGCATGGCCCTGGGGCGGTCTGCCTGCCCGCAGGAAACGGCACCGCACCACAACCGTTTTCCTGTGCTGCGGGCAAGAAAAAGCCCCTCGAAAGGGGCTGGAGGAATCAGGCTTGGTACACGAAGTAGTGCTCGCGCTGACGCGGAAAGAACACGTGTTTCCACGTGTCGCCGCTTGTGTTGCCACCGTCGAAGACGACCATTTCGTAGTCGTCCACGTCGGTGTCCACCAGGTCGGCGCTGGCGATATGGCGCATGTGCAGCGTGCCGCTCATGCGCTCGAATACCAGGATCTGGCCGATGGCATCTTCCTGGCTCATGGCGTTGACGCAGGCTCCGAGTTGGTGCTCGAAGTCGGATGCGGGTGTGATGAGGTCGGGGAACATGGGATCGCTCCTGTGAAAGTGCGCCGGCCCGGCTCTCTGGCGGGAGACCGGGCCGGCATGCGGTGAGGACAAGGAAGGCCGGGGATGTGTGTGGCAGCTATTCGCCGGCCAGCGATAGGCCCGGCAACACGGGTGCGTCGGCATCGAGGATGAGGATGCGCACGTCGGCCTGGCCGGCCAGTTCAAGGATCTGTGCCAGCTCGTCCGGCATGCCCTTGCTGCGGTGCTCCTGCCGAAGCTGCTCGGCGGCGATCCCCTCGACGTCCTGCAGGTGCTGGTCCGTCCAGGGCGTGGAGATCAGCTTGACGCCGATCGCCGGGCTGTAGGGAATCCGGAACGCGATGAACAAAAAGGCCTCCGGCGTCGCGAGGTCAGCCAGGTTGGCCAGGTACTGGCCGGTTTCGCGGCTGATGTGCGCGCTGCTGATTTCCCAGCACCGGCTGTAGTAGCCGGTCTCGAAGCTCAACCGCTGCACGACTTCCCGTGCGGCCTCGGCCGAATAGGTGTCGCCAATGTGGACGGGGCGGCCGTCGAAGTCGTCGCCGTGGATCGCGTACACCACGGCACCCACCATGCCTTCGCCGCTGCCCCCTTCAGCCGCGTCGCATTCGGCGATCAGTGCGGCGCCGACAGGTTCGGTGCCAGTCCTGACCACCGCGAAGTCGCTGGTGATGATGCAAGGAGAAGAAACCAGCGCCGCGTCGCAGAGGTGCTGCTGGCTCGGGTGGATGTTTCGCCAAACATGCGGGCTTCCGTCCTCGTAGCTGATGGACAGCGTGCGGACGATTTTCAGATTCCAGTAGCCGCGTAGAAAGGGATTGGGATTCTGGGACATGGGATTTCTCCAACAGAATAATGATGGAGCAAATCCCCGCCACCGGGAATTGACCCCGGTGGGTGGAAAGAAAGGAAACAGCGTCAGGTGACGCTGATCGTTGGCGTTTGGGCCAATCGCTCGGCGACGCGCCGGCGCAAATTCATGCGGAATGGCTCGTCGCTGACGCCCGCCAGCAGATTGATGGTCTCCAGCGCGATCAGGGCCGAAGCCTCTTCGATGTCGGCGGCCACAATGGTCTTGCGCAATTGGTCGCCGAGCTGGAGGGCCTGGGAGGAGGAGCTGATGAAGCGGACCTCGCGGCTCAGGTAGCAGCCGTTGCCGCCGAACTCGAACAGCCGCGGCTTGCTGCAGTACCAGCAGCCCTCGAACTGGATGGCGGTCAGGTGGTGCCCGTCATCGAACCGGGTGGCGATCAGAAACAATGCGTCGAGATCGGCGGTGTCCTCGAACGAATGACGGTCGATCAAGTTCCCCAGCTCTTCGTCCTCATCGGCACGGAAGTGCACGGCGAGCAGTTCGAGCAGCGGCGGGATCGACAGCCCTTCGTCGTCCGGCATCGGAATACCGAGTTGCGTGGCCAGGTCTTCCAGGCCATCGAGCACGTCCGGCCATTGCGGATTGGTGGTCTCGGCGATCTGGGCGATGTAGGCCTGCCCGTTGCCGGGGTGGCTCTCGTCCAGCGCGAAGGCGCCGAACAGCGCCTGGATGACGGGCGTCACACGGTCGAGCACGAGAACGCCGGTGGCTTCGTAGTAGTTGTTGGCCATGAAGGCTCCTTTCGATGAATGAACGGAGCCAGCCCTTGCGGACGATGGCATCCGCAGGGGAAACCGCCTGATGCCGGATGGCGCTGGGCGGGGAGAAAACGCGAGGGACATGGCCTCGAACGAGGCGCATGTCCCTCATGGGGTCCCGTGAACGCAGTGATGAAGGTGTGCCAGGGACCGGCTCACCAACCGCTGTAGTTCAGCAGCAGGTCGGCGATCACCTGGCGACGTTGCAGATCGAGACCATCGAAGTCCGACAGTCCTTGGAAGTGGCAGCGCTTGAGCATGGCACCGCCCTCGCGCGCGTTGTAGAAGCTGAACATGGCGGACAGGAACATGCGTTCCCCGCTGCTCAGGACGCCGAGTGCGTCGTTGGCACGCAGCATGTCGGGACGCAGATCCCACTTGCTCTTTGCCTGGTTCAGGCCTTCGCGCGTGCCGTCGCCAAACCATTGCGGGCCTGCGATCTCGACGCCGCGCTTCCAGACCTCGAAGAAGGCTTGGGGCGCGGCGGCGAAATGCTGCTCTTCCCGCATGATCTGATCGACGACTTCCTGGGGCAAAAGCTGGTTCATGACGTGGTTCCTCCAGTTGGATCAGGGTGTGGCGAGCTGGGACCAGCCGCCTCTTTCGAGGGCACGTTGAGCCGCGGCATAGCTGCGGAAGTACTGGCAGGATTCCCGCGAAACGGGACCTTCTGTATCGCGCGTGCCGATGTAGTGGCCGGCGGCGCTATGCAGGATTTCGAGCGGCAGGAACTTGCCGCAATGGATCAAGGCCAACTGGCCGAAAGAGGCTTGCTGGGACATGGACGGGCTCCTTGGAAAAAGCGGGGCCTCGTCCCTCACGGGATGGCAGCTCCCGCACGCGGTTGAGAAAAAAGCATCGGCGTCACGGGTGACGCGCGTCCGCAGACTCGATGCGATGGCGGACTGGCGGGTAGCGCGGAAAGAATCCGCGGCAGCCTGGAAACTCTGGCTGCTGGCATGGTGCTGACGAATCAGCGACACATGCGGGCAGCTTCATGCGCGAGGCGAGCCGCGTCAGCCGGAAATCGGCATTTGCAACAGCCCCGATTGGCGAACGCGGAAAAAAGAAAGCCCCGCAATAAGTGCGGGGCTGTCAGGAGGATGAGGCGAAACTGGGTCAGCGAGGCCTGTCGCCCAGTACATGCTGCTTCCACAGGGCGAATGCCTCGTCCGGTCCCAGCTCTGCGAGGATGACGATGGGCTGGCCCCGACGGGCACGCAGCGATGCGAAATACGCTGGCCGGTCGGCGATGGCGTTGAGCTTGATGCCCTTTAGGAACAGCAACTGGCGGGGGCGAACTTTGGTGGTAACGCAGGCATGATTGCGCTTGTTTGGGGCAAAAGGGCCAGCGAAGCGGGCGGACACGGCCAGAAAACCGCGACGAACTACTTGTACTTGCCAGGCGAGGCGAACGGGTGACATCAGCATATCGCTATGCGGTAAAGAAGACCGTCCTAAAGCTTGCAGGATCCCGGCATAGCTTCATCATCACCTCTCCGTGACGGCTCATTGGAACGAAAAAGGCCAGCATCGCCGTGATGGACTTTCATAATTGCCAGGTCAACTGGCTTGCGTGCTGTTTATTCACAGCAAGGCATTGCGACGTCGTTGCAGCAATCGCCGCCATCGCAACAGGGCGTTGCAGCAAAAGCGGCGGTGGGCGCTAGCATGAGGGCCAAGCCGCGGCCGCTCATGCTGGGGGCCGTTCTCTTCAGATTGGTGTCCTGCACCGTGTGCATTGCGAATTTCCGGATCGTCCCAATGTCACTGGGACTCCTTTGTGGCGGCCGGGTTCTCCACGCTCATGAACGACTGGGCCACCAGCGCGATCGCCCCGCCCACGATGGCCATGTCAGCGATGTTGAAGGCGGGCCAGTGCCAGCCGTGCAGGTGAAAGTCGATGTAGTCGATAACGTGCCCGCGCGTGGCGCGGTCGAACGCGTTGCCCAATGCGCCGCCCAGAATGAGGCTGTACGAAAGGCCTTCCGTTTTGCGCAGCGGCCGGGAGAGCAGCCATGCGAGCCATGCCGATATTGCGAACGCGATCGCCAGAAAAAACCACCGCTGCCAGCCGCCCGCGCCAGCAAGGAAGCTGAACGCCGCGCCGGGATTGAGAGCGTGAACTAGGTTGAAGAATGACGCCACCTCGTGCGACCAACCCAAGGGAGTTGTCGCGTCAATGTAGCTCTTAGCTGCCTGATCGCCGGCGAATATAACGATCGCGAGTGAGTACCACTGCGTCTTGCGAAGAGATGGTTCATCCATTGTTCATGCCGCCTTGAACTTCAGGAGGCGCAGCCCATTGACGACAACCAAAAGACTTGCCCCCATGTCAGCGAACACAGCCATCCACATGGTGGCATGCCCTGTGAACGTCAACGCAAGGAACACCGCCTTGATGCCAAGGGCCAGAACGATGTTCTGCGTGAGGATCGCCGCAGTGCTACGCGACAGCCGGATGAAGGCGGGGATCTTGCGCAGGTCGTCGTCCATCAGGGCGACGTCGGCTGTTTCGATCGCGGTGTCGGTGCCGGCCGCGCCCATGGCGAAGCCGATGTCGGCACGGGCGAGCGCGGGCGAATCGTTGATGCCGTCGCCCACCATGCCCACCTGGCCCTCGCCGCCGACCAGGCTTTCGATGGTCTTGAGCTTGTCTTCGGGCAGTTGGTCACCACGGGCTTCAGAGATTCCGACCTGGGCAGCGATGGCCGCGGCCGTGTGCTGGTTGTCCCCCGTCAGCATCAGCGTGCGCACACCCAGCGCCTGCAGGTCGGCCACCGCCTCACGGCTGGTTTCCTTCACGGTGTCGGCCACTGCAAAAATGCCGAGCACGGTCGCATCGTCCATCAGCAGGATCGCTGTCTTGCCTTGGCGCTCCAGGGTCTCCAGCCGAGCCTGGAGCGTCGCTTCGCTCAGGCCCAGCTCCTGGGCGAGCCTGTGGTTGCCCATGTGCAACATGCGCCCGGCGACGCGGCCGCGCACGCCGCGGCCAGGCAGCGCCGCGAAGTCGTCGACCTCGTGCAGCGCGATGCCGTCACGGTTCGCCTTGCGGGCGATGGCCTGAGACACAGGATGGTCCGAGCGTGCCGCGAGGCTTGCGGCCCAGGCGGCAACTTCCTGCGCCTCGCCGATCAGCGGCACGAAGTCGGTCTGCTCGGGCTTGCCATGTGTGAGTGTGCCGGTCTTGTCCAGGGCCAACGCCTTGAGCTTGCGCCCGCCCTCCAGGTAGACGCCACCCTTGATCAGGATGCCGCGTCGGGCGGCAGCGGCCAAGCCGCTGACGATGGTGACCGGCGTGGAGATGACCAGAGCGCAGGGGCAGGCGATCACCAGCAGTACCAGGGCCTTGTAGACCCAGTCAAACCATGCGCCGCCGAAGGCGAGCGGCGGCACGACGGCAACCAGCACGGACACCGCGAACACCGCCGGCGTGTAGACGCGGGCGAACTGGTCGACGAAGCGCTGCGTGGGCGCACGGCTGCCCTGCGCGGACTCCACGGCATGGATGATGCGCGCGAGCGTCGAGTCGCTGGCGCCTGCGGTCACCTTGTATTCGAAAGAGCCGGTCTCATTGATGGTTCCGGCGAAGACCTGGTCACCTTCGGCCTTCTCGACGGGCAGGCTCTCGCCGGTGATGGGCGCCTGGTTGATGGCCGATCGACCCGAGGTGATCAGGCCGTCCAGTGCGATGCGCTCGCCAGGACGCACGCGGACCACCGCGCCCTTTGCGACCTCCTTGGCCGGCAGCTCTGTCCATGAGCCATCGGCCTGCCGCACGGTCGCGGTCTCGGGCGCCAAGTCCATCAGCCCCCGAATGGCGTTGCGGGCGCGGTCCAGCGACTTCGCCTCGATCACTTCCGCCAACGCGAACAGGAACATGACCATGGCGGCCTCCGGCCAGTGGCCGATCGCCATGCCGCCGGTGACCGCGATGGCCATCAGGGCGTTCATGTTCAGGTTGAGGTTCTTCAGCGCGATCCAGCCCTTCTTGTAGGTGCTGAGGCCGCCGGTGAAGATCGAAACCAGTGCCAGCACGATCACGGCCCAATGATTGCCGTCGTTGACCCAGTACACGCCTTCGGCGGCCACCGCCGCAACGCCCGAAACCGCCATCGGCCACCAATTGGTCTTGTGCGCGGCCACCGGGGCATCGCGCGGCTCATCAGTCCTCTGGACCTCGGCTTCCATGCCCAGCGATTCGATGGCTTCGACTGCCGGCTTGATCGCGTCGGGTGTGTGCCGAACCGTGAGCGTGCGCTGCATCAGGTTGAAATCCATTCCCTGCACGCCCGGCATGCCTTGCAGCTTGCCGCGGATCAGACTTTCCTCGGTCGGACAGTCCATCTTCGCGATGCGAAGTACCGTGGTGGCTGTCTGCATGTCCTGCCGCGCAGCCTGCATTCCAATGGAAGCAAGCGCCTTCTCGATCGGCGCTGAGGTCGCCAGCGTGTGCTGGACTCCCAGCACACGCTGCATCAGATTGAAGTCGAGCGCGGTCACACCCGGCAGCTTGCCCAGCCGGTCGCGGATCAGCGCTTCTTCCGTCGGGCAATCCATGTTCTCGATCCGGTACGTCACCCGCTCGCCGATCGGCGGCGCGGAAACGGCAGCGGTTGGTTGCTGCTGCAGGGCCGAGGATGGGATCACAGCCGCGGCTTCGATCGGCCCCGTGTGGCCGAAGGTCTGCTCCTTGGCGCGCATGCCGATCGAGGCCAGGACCTGCTCCATCTGCGCGCGTGCCTGAGCGAGGTGTTTCACCGACAGGGTGCGCTCAGCGAGGTCGAAGTCGAGGTCCTGAATTCCCTCGACTGCCCCGAGGTGCGAGCGGATGAGTTTCTCCTCGCTCGGGCAGTCCATGTTCTCGATGCGGTAGGTGGTCGACACGGCGGCGTCTCGGACAGCCTGAGCCTTCATGCCCACCGAATTCAGCGCTTGCTCCAAGGCATCGGCCGAGACTTCGCGGTGCGAAATGGTCAACAAACGCTGCGGAAGATCGAACAGGAGCCGCTCGACACCGGGCATGCCCTCCAGCGTTCGCCGCACCAGTGCTTCCTCATTGCGGCAATCCATGTTGCTCACGTGGAAAACGGTGGTTTCAGTGCTGGCCTGCTCACTGGCGCACGCCGTCTGTTGGCCATTGCCGCCGGAGCAGGCGCATGGGCTGGAAGGTTCTTTGTTCATAGATCGCTCTTCATTGACAAGGTTTTCCCCGGATGCCATCATTAGAAAACCTCTAGTAGATATAGAGTCAAGTTTTTTATAGGAAGCAACCATGATGCGGATCGGTGAACTGGGCAAGAAGGCAGATTGCTTGGTGCAGACCGTGCGCTTTTACGAGTCAGAAGGCTTGCTGCCCGAGCCTGCACGTAGCGAGGGCAACTTCAGGCTCTATGACGAAGTCCATTTGCAGCGCTTGCTGTTCATCCGCCGCTGCCGGGCGAAGGACATGACGCTGGATGAGATCCGTCAACTGCTGAACTTACGGGATCGGCCAGAGT